>NZ_JBSFTC010000514.1:0-5264 GCF_053590415.1 Nonomuraea sp. NPDC003201 | reverse complement strand
CGTGCCGACTCGCCCCGGGCCACCGCCAGGACGGCGGCGTCCACCGGGTCCAGGTCGGCCGTCGCGCCCCGCGCGGCCAGCAGCTCGTACGCGGCCAGGTGGCCGCAGCGGGCGGCCAGCGCGAGGGGGCGGCGGCCGACGTCCCAGCGGTCCCACGGCAGGTTCACGTCGGCCCCGGCGTCGAGGAGCATCGTCAGGATGGTGACGCCCCGGCCACGGGCGATGGCGTGGTGCAGGGCGCGGCAGGCGTTGACATCGGCGCCGCGGTCGAGGAACCAGCGCAGCCCCGCCGCGTCCTCGAAGTCCAGCTTGTGCGCCACCATGCGCTCGAAGCCGGGCCGGTGGAGGAGGTCGAGGAAGGTCGGGTCCGACTGCTCGCACGCGTGGTAGAAGGCGTCCTCGTCCGCGGGCGCGCCGCGCTCGACGAGGAGCCGGGCCAGGGCCAGGTCGCCCCGCTCCACGGCGTCGAACAGCGCCGTCCGCCTGCCCTCGCCGCCCCACTCCACGGTGTGGCTGCCGGGGTCGGCGCCGGCGTCCAGCAGGAGCCGGGCGCACTCGCGTACCCGCTCGGCGGGGGCGACGGCCCGCCGCAGCAGCACCAGCAGCGGCGGGAGGCCGCCGACCGGCTCACCGGCCGGGAGGAAGGCCGCCAGCGCGGCCGGATCGGCCAGGACGAGCGCCCGCTCGATGCCCTCCAGGGCGGCGACGCGTACGTGCTCGACCAGCTTCGGCCAGCTCGGGAAGCCGTACTCGCGGGCCAGCTCGAACTGCGCCCGGCTCAGCGGGACGCCCCGGGCACGCTTGCGGTGTTTGGCCTGCTTGCGCAGATGCTCCAGCGAAGGGCGCTGGGGAAGATCGGACACGGCGAACCTCCGGCTGCCCGGGTCCGCGAGCTCGGGCCGGGGTCCGTCGGCCGCATGGGAGTGTGCCGCCAGTGGGATGATCCCTTCCCCGCGGACTGGACGCGCCCGGCAACGCCCTCCCATCCTAGCGGGGGGCCGCGCCGAGACGCGGCCCCCCCGGGCGTCAGAGCGTGATCGGCACCCGCGCACCCGTGCGGGCCGACTCCAGGGCCGCGGTGACCATGGCCAGGCTGCGGATGTTGTCGTGGCACTCGCCCTGCGGCGCCTGCCCCGTACGCAGCCCCGTCACGAACTCCTCCAGCCCCTCGGCCAGCCCCTGGAAACGCCGCCGGCCGGGGAAGGCGTCGGCCTCCGGCGGGTGCGGCCGCACCACGTGCCCCTCGGCCGCCTCGGCCGTCGGATCACCCTTGCCGTCCCAGCGCGCCGTCCCGCGGGGACCGGCAGCCCGCCAGCTGCCCGTCCAGGACGTCGCCTGGCCCGGCGCCGACCAGCTCCCGGCGAACGTGTAGCGCAGCCCGCCGGTCATCTCGAAGATCGCGGTCGCCGAGCACGCCCCCGGATACCACGTCCACGACGGCCGGAACGACTCGCAGTAGACGGCCACGGGATCCGTCCCCGACACCGCCCGCGCCGCGTCGAACAGGTGGATCGCCATGTCCTGTAACAGCGGGTGCTCCAGCGTCCCCAGGTACTCCGGCCCACGGTAGGGCATGAAGAACTCCGAGGTCAGCACCCCCAGCGGCCCCAGGTCGGCCACCGTGCGCCGGAAGGACACCAGGGTCTGCATGAACCGGCGGTTCTGGTTGACCGCGAACAGCCGCCCCGCCTCGTCGGCCGCCCGGACCATGGAGCGGGCCTCGTCCAGGGTGACCGCCATGGGCTTCTCGCTCAGCACCGACACCCCGCGCCGCAGCGCCGTGACCGTCACGTCGTGGTGGGCCTGGGGGACGGTGCAGTTGACGATGAAGTCGGGCTCCTCGCCGTCGAGCACGGCGGCCAGCGAGGCGCTGACGGGCAGGTCGTCGAGTCCGAGCTCGGCGGCGGCGGCCCGGGCGCGCTCCTCCACCACGTCCACCCAGCCCACCAGCTCGGTGCCGGGGTGGGCGAGCAGCTCGGGCGCCCACTGGCCGCCGATGTAGCCCGCGCCGACCACCACGCCGCGCAGCGGCCGGTCCTCCTTGACGATCTCGAAGGTCACTGGGCCTTCTACCACCGGACCTCCTACCACTGGATGGGGGTGTGGGCGTTCTGGAGCGGCTCGCCCACGCCGTCCGCCGGCGCGGCCCACAGGACGGCGTTGGCGAGCACCCGCCGCACGCCGGGGTGGTGGTAGACGGGGTATTCCTGGTCGCCGGGGCTGAAGTAGAAGATCTTGCCCAGGCCCCTGCGGAAGCAGCAGCCGCTGCGGAACACCTCGCCGCCGCTGAAGTTGCTGATGAACACCAGCTCGTCGGGCTCCGGGATGCCGAACGGCTCGCCGTACGTCTCCTGCTGCTCGATGACCAGCGGACGGGGCACGCCCTGCGCGATCGGGTGGCCGGGCGCGACCGTCCAGACCAGCTCGCGCTCGCCGGCGTCGCGCCAGTTGATCGTGCAGGTGGAGCCCATCAGCGCACGGAAGATCTTGGAGTAGTGGGCCGAGTGCAGCACCAGCAGGCCCATGCCGCCCAGCACGCGCCGCCGCACGCGTTCCACGACCTTGTCGTCGACCTCCTCGTGCGCCATGTGGCCCCACCAGGTCAGCACGTCGGTGCCGGCCAGGACCGCGTCGGTCAGGCCGTGCTCGGGCTCGTCGAGCACGGCGGTACGCGTGCTCACGCGCTCGCCCAGCAGCTCGGTCAGCCCCTCCGCGATGGCGCCGTGCATGCCGTCGGGGTAGATGCGGCGTACCGCCTCCTCGCGCGGCTCGTGATAGTTCTCGCTCCAGACAGTGACGTTGACCGCCATGCGTTTCCTTCCTGGCCGTACGGGCGCAAGATCAGCGTACGTCGCCGCCTGCCGTCTCCGACAGCACCCGCACGTCCCACGGACCCAGCGGCAACTCGGCGCCGGCCTCGTGGGCGGAGCCGTCGAGCACATCCCGTACCGGGACCGGTACCCGCACCGACGCGGGCTCCCACGCCCAGTTGTGCAGGAAACGAACCCGCCGCCCGTCGCGCGCGGTGGCGCCGGTCGAGGTGACGCCGGGCGGCAGCTCCGACCAGGGGCCGGGCGACGGCACCAGCCGGCGGAACAGGGCCTCGGCCAGGGCCGCGTTGGGCACGGTGCCGACATAGGTGATCCGCCCCCGCCCGTGCGCGCGGGTGGTGATCGCCGCGAACCGCCCGAAGTGCGGGTGTTCGTAGCCGGCCAGCACCTCCGCCCCGTCCGCCTGCAGGCCGTCCGCCCACCGGGTGCCCGCCGCGGCCTCCGGGAACGCCGCACCCCTGACCGGCACGTCCTCGGACAGGTTGCTGAACTCGTCGTACCAGGCGCCCGCGGCGTCGGCCAGCCTGCCCGGCTGGACGTCCCTGCGGGCCCGCGCCTCGGCGTCGGCGTAGCCGGTGCGCGGGCCGACCACCAGGTGCCCGCCCGCCGCCGCGTACGCCGTCAGCCAGTCCAGCGTGGCGTCGTCGGCCACGTACAGCCCGGCGGCCACCAGCACCGGATGCCGGGCGGCCAGCGCGGCCGGCTCCTCGGCGACGGCCTGGGCGGTGTGCACCACCCGCACCTGGCAGCCGGCGTCGAACGCGCCACGGTAGAACGGCTCGAAGATGCCCTGGTAGGAGCGCTCGTCCGGCCCGCCGTCCGGCCGCCCGAGCGCGGGCTGGGCGCTCAGCGCCCACTTGCTCGGCGTGGAGTAGAGCATCGCGACGTCCGCGTCCGGGACCAGCCCCTCGACCAGCTCTCCCGCCGTCTCCAGCTCGGCCCCGATCCGGGCGATCTCCCGGTACGTGCGCCCCGGCCGCCCGCTGTGCGGCAGCACGCCACCCCAGTACGTCTCCGTGCCGAACACCAGCGTCCGCCACTGCCAGTACTCGATCATGGAGGCGCCGCGGGAGACGAGCGCCCACGCGGCCTGCCGCCACTGGCCGTCGTAGGCGGGCTGGTTCACCCAGGGAGCCCCGATGGCCTGCGCGTTCGTCTCGGTCACCAGGAACGGCTCCTGGCGGGAGGAGAACATCCGGTCCGCGCTGAGGTAGAGCGCCCAGGCGCTCCTGGTCATCCAGCTCTGCGGCGCGTCCTGCGTCGCGGGCAGCGCGAGGCCGTCCTGCATCGTGTAGTACGGGTTGCCCGCGGTGACGTCGAGCCGCCGGGTCAGCTCGTCGTCGGCCACCCCGGGCCGGTCGTAGGCGATGCACGTGGTGACGAACTGCTCGGGACGGGCGTACTCGCGAACGATGTCCGCCTGCCGGCCGATGAACTCGGTCACCTGGTCGGCCTGGAAGCGCCGCCACGCCTGCGTGTACTGCGGCTGGGCGTTGCCGTCCGGCCGCCACAGGTCGGCCCAGTCCGACAGCCGGTGCGACCAGTAGACCAGGCCCCACTCCCGGTTCAGCGTCTCCACGTCGCCGTAGCGCTCGCGCAGCCAGTCGACGAACCGCTGGAACACGCCGTGGTTGTGCAGCAGGTGCAGGCCCGGCTCGTTGTCGACCTGGAAGCCGATGACCGACGGGTGGCCGGCGTACCGCTCGACGACCTTGCGGGTGATCCGCTCGGCGTGGAAGCGGAACGCCGGGTGCGTGAAGTCCATCTCCTGCCGGGCGCCCCACCCGATGCGCTGCCCGGTGGCCCGCTCCCCGGCGATCTCCGGGTAGAGCCGGGCCAGCCACGGCGGCACCGCGTACGTCGGCGTGCCCAGGATGACCCCGATGCCGCGCTCGTGCGCGCCGTCCAGCGCCGGTTGCAGCCAGTCGAGGTCGAAGCGGCCGTTCTCGGGCTCCCAGGTCGACCAGACCGACTCGCCGACCCTGATCACCGAGAAACGCGCGTCGGCCATCAGGTCCAGGTCGGTCTTCAGCAGGTCGGCGGGGTGGTATTCGGGGTAGTAGGCGGCGCCGAAGAGTACTCGCGGCACAGGGGTTCCCTTCCTCACTTTGCGGGCGGTGCGGTCGATCGGCGCACCACGAGGTGCGCGGGCAGGTCGGCGGGCTCGCCGGGCTCGCCGGGGGATCGCTCGATCTCGGCGGCGAGCAGCGCGAGGCCGTGGCGCGCGATCGCCTCGAAGTCCTGGCGGACGGTGGTCAGCGGTGGCGACAGGTACGCCGCCGCCGGGATGTCGTCCATGCCGACCACGCTCACGTCGTCCGGCACCGCGCGACCGGCCTCGGCCAGGGCGCGCAGCACGCCGATCGCCATGTCGTCGTTGGCCGCGAACACCGCCGTGACCCGCGGGTCCGCCGCCAGTGCCCGGCCCGCCTC
>NZ_JBSFTC010000513.1:0-5265 GCF_053590415.1 Nonomuraea sp. NPDC003201 | reverse complement strand
GGTGCCGGCGGCCCGCTCGACCGACCGCCTGGCCGCTCCGTCCAGGCGGCGCCGGACGACGATCACCACGGTGACGGCGATCCACGACGCGGCCGGCTGCGGCCACAGGAGCCCGACGGCCTCGGCGGCGGCGAGGCAGACGGTCAGGCGGATGGCGTACTGCCACCCGGGCATGCTCCCCAGCGTCCGCCACCAGCGCCGCAGCAGCGCTCTCGCCGGAGGAGGAGCCGGCCGGGGCTCCCCCGGCTCGGCGGGCCCCTTCCGGGTGTGGAGGCAGAGCGCGGTGACCAGCAGGCCCCAGGCCGCCCCTCCGGCGAACAGCACGGCGGCGGCGACCGGCTCGACGCCCTTGGCCACGCCGGTGCTGATGACCATGAAGACGATGAAGCGAGTGCTGTGCTCGGCCATGGGGCGGCTGATGCCGCCGGCCACCGCGAGCAGGCCCGCGATCAGGACGACGGCGACGGCGGTGAGCCACCCGCGCCCCGCCACCACGACCCCGGCGAACCCGGCCACAGCCGTGCCCGCCACCGCGGCGGCGCCATGGACCGGGCCCGGCCGGGCCTCGTTTCCGAAGAGGCCGCTCACGGCGAGGGCTCCGATGGCGGCCAGGGCTCCGAGCGCGGGCCGCCCCGAGGCGACTCCCCACGCGACCGGCCCGCCGAGCCCCAGCCCGGCGGCGACCATGTGTCGCAGCTCGATCCGCACGTGGCACCTCCCGACGCGGGAGCCTACCCCAATTTCCTACGCATTGCGTAGTAAGTCAGCCTGCTTTCGTCGCTTGATGCTCTCGAATTAGTAAGTGCTATCGTAATAATCATGGACGACGAGGAACTGCGGGCCACGGCCGTGGCGCTCCGCCGGGCGACCATCGGCCTGGCGCGGCGGCTGCGCGACGAGCGCCCCGCGCACGGGCTCGGCCGCCTGGCGCTCTCCCTGCTCGGCCACCTGCACCGGCGCGGCGCGATGACGGCGGGAGAGCTTGCCGCCGCCGAGCACCTCCAGCCCCAGTCCGTCACCCGCGTGCTCGCCTCGCTGGAGGAGCAGGGCCTGATCCGCCGCTCGCGCGGCGAGACCGACCGCCGCAGGCACCACATCGTCCTCACGGAGGACGGCACCGCGGCCCTCACCCAGCAGGTCGGCACCACGGACCTGTGGCTGGCCGAGGCCATGGCCGGCAAGCTCACCCCCGCCGAGTGCCGCATCCTGGCGGTGGCCGCCGACCTGCTCGAACAGCTCCGCTAGCGGTACGGGTCGCGCAGCGGGGTGACGCGTTCGGCGAAGTCGGCCTTGATCCGCTCCATGCGCGGCCCCGGCGCGTAGAAGCGGCCCTTGGTCTCGCCGTACGGCCGGAGCCAGCCCTTGGCGGCCAGGTCGCGCAGGTCACGCGCGGCCTGCCCCTGGCTGAGACCCTCGTCGGACTGGTAGCGGCTCCTGCGCAGCCGCCTGTTCACGAAGACCTCGTAGAGCGCGGAGACGGTACGGCTGTTGAGCCCGTCGGCGTCGACCTGTTCCTCCAGGAGCATCCAGATCTCTCCGGCTTCGGCCAGGCGCTGGCGGACCCGCTGGGCCTGCAGGTGATGCGCCTTCAAGCAGAACCGCACCCACGGCAGCGTGTCCCCGTGGGGGCCCCATCGCCGCCCTCCGACCTCGCCCAGCACGTCGTAGTAGTCGAGGGTGACGCGCTGCTGACCGAGCCACTCCTCGATGGAGCAGAACTCGGGCAGCAGGATCTGCTCCCGGCCGAGGACGAGCGTCTGCAGCGCCCGGGACATCCGGCCGTTGCCATCACGCCACGGGTGGATCTTGACGAGGTTGAAGTGGGCCATGGCGGCCCGGACATAGCCGGGGACGTCGAGGTCGCCCTCGTTCAGCCAGGTGACCAGCTCGTTCATCGCGCCGGGGACCAGCTCGACGTCGGGGCCCTCGTAGACGACCTCCCCCGTGTCGGAGTCACGGATGAAGATGCCTCCCGGCCGGATGACGCCCGGCCCTTTGTTGCGATGGTGACCGATGACCATGAAGTTGAGCGCGTTGAGCATCCCGGCGTCGTAGCGGAACACCGGCGCCCGCGACAGCACCTGGATGTACGTCAGCGCCTGCTGGTAGCCCGCGATCTCCTGAGCCACCGACGTCGACGTCTCCAGCGGCTCCTCACCCGCCATGATCGACTGGATGTCCTCGACACTGGCCTGGTAGCCCTCGATCGAGTTGGAGCCCTGGATCGCCCGCGCCTGCAACTGCCTGCGCAACTGCCCGTCCCACCGGTGCGTCTCGGCGAGCCGGTACTTCAGGTCGCGCCGCATCTCCTCGATCTCCTCGAGGACCGCCTTGTCCACGGGCTCCAGCGCTGGGGTCTCGTACAACATGCCCACATAACAGCATGGGCGAATCATTCAGTCAAACGACTGAATGATTCGCCCATTTATGCCCCCATTATGCGGCGGCCGTGGCGGCCACCTTCGCCGGGGTCAGCGCGATGTCGAGAACCTCGCGCACGTCGCTCACCGCGTGGATGGTCAGCTCGTTGCGAACCTCCTCGGGCACGTCGTCCAGGTCCGGCTCGTTGCGGGCCGGGATGAGGACGGTCGTGATGCCCGCCCGGTGCGCGGCCAGGAGCTTCTGCTTGACGCCGCCGATCGGCAGGACCCGCCCGGTCAGGGAGATCTCGCCGGTCATGGCCACGTCACCGCGTACGAGACGGCCCGACAGGAGGGAGGCCAGCGCGGTCGTCAGCGTCACACCGGCCGAGGGGCCGTCCTTGGGCACGGCGCCCGCCGGGAAGTGGACGTGGACCGAGCGGTCCTTCAGCGCGGTGACCGGCAGCTCCAGCTCCGCCCCGTGCGAGCGGAGGTAGGACAGCGCGATCCTGGCCGACTCCTTCATCACGTCGCCCAGCTGGCCGGTCAGCGTGAGGCCGGTCTCGCCGGTCTCCGGGTCGGCCATGGACGCCTCGACGTACAGGACGTCGCCGCCCGCTCCGGTGACCGCCAGGCCCGTGGCCACGCCCGGCACCGAGGTGCGCTGGGTGGACTCGGGCAGCGACGACTCCGGCACGAACCGCGGCCGCCCGAGGTAGCCCACGAGGTCGCCCTCGCCGACCGTGACGGGCAGCTCGTCCTTGGCCGCCACCTTGCGCAGGATCCTGGCGACCGAGCGCTCCAGCGACCGGACGCCCGCCTCGCGGGTGTACTCGGCGGCCAGCTTGCGCAGCGCGTCGTCCTCGACCTTGACCTCCTCGGCGCTCAGCCCGGCCAGCTCCAGCTGCCTGGGCAGCAGGTGGTCGCGGGCGATCGCCACCTTCTCGTCCTCGGTGTAGCCGTCGAGCGTGACGATCTCCATCCGGTCGAGCAGCGGCCCGGGGATGGCCTCGAGCACGTTGGCCGTGGCCAGGAACAGCACGTCGGACAGGTCCAGCTCGACCTCGAGGTAGTGGTCGCGGAACGTGTGGTTCTGGGCCGGGTCGAGCACCTCCAGCAGGGCCGCCGTCGGGTCGCCGCGGTAGTCGGCGCCGACCTTGTCGACCTCGTCGAGCAGGACGACCGGGTTCATCGAGCCGGCCTCACGGATGGCGCGGACGATGCGGCCGGGCAGCGCGCCGACGTAGGTGCGCCGGTGGCCGCGGATCTCGGCCTCGTCGCGCACGCCGCCGAGCGCGACGCGTACGAACTTGCGGCCCATCGCGCGGGCCACGGACTCGCCCAGAGACGTCTTGCCGACTCCGGGAGGGCCGGCGAGGGCGAGCACGGCGCCGCTGCGGCGGCCACCCACCACGCCGACGCCCTTGTCCTGGCGGCGCTTGCGCACGGCCAGATGCTCGATGATGCGGTCCTTCACGTCGGACAGGCCCGTGTGGTCGGTGTCGAGCACGGCCCGCGCGCCGGTGATGTCGTAGTTGTCCTCGGTACGGTCGTTCCAGGGGATGTCGAGCACCGTGTCCAGCCAGGTGCGGATCCAACCGGTCTCAGGGGACTGGTCGGAGGTCCGCTCCAGCTTGTCGACCTCCTTGAGCGCGGCCTCGCGCACCTTCTCCGGCAGGTCGGCGGCCTCTACGCGGGCCCGGTAGTCCTCTTCCTCGGTCTCGGTGTCGCCGTTGAGCTCCTTGAGCTCCTTACGCACGGCGGCGAGCTGCTGGCGCAGCAGGAACTCACGCTGCTGCTTCTCCATGCCCTCCTGGACGTCCTTGCGGATCGTCTCGGCGACGTCGAGCTCGGCGAGGTGCTCGCGGGACCACTCGATCAGCCTGGCCAGCCGTTCGGCGGGGTCGGCGGCTTCGAGCAGCTCGACCTTCTGCGCCGTGGTCAGCCAGGGGGTGTAGCCGGAGCTGTCGGCCAGCACCGAGGGATCGTCGATCTGGTTGACCTGGTCGACCACCTGCCAGGCGCCGCGCTTCTGGAGGATCGTGGTGGCCAGCGCCTTGTACTCCTTGGCCAGCTCCTGAGCGCGCTCACCGGCGGCGACGGCGTCGATCGTGTCGGCCTCGACCCACAGCGCGGCACCCGGGCCCGTCGTGCCGGTGCCCACGCGGACGCGGTTGACCCCCCGGACCACGGCGGCGGGCTCGCCGCCGGGCAGCCTCCCGACCTGCTCCACAACGGCCTGCACGCCGATGGCGCCGTAACGGCCGTCGATCCGGGGAACGAGGAGGACCCGCGGCTTGTTGCCACCGGATGCACGGGCCGCGTCTATGGCAGCCCGCACCTCGGAGTCGGACAGGTCCAGCGGAACCACCATGCCCGGCAGGACGACCTCGTCGTCCAGTGGCAGGACCGGAAGGATCAGGCTCTCACTCATGCGAACTCCAAAGGGTTGAGTTATACCGACTCAATTCATTGGAGCCCTTCGTTGTTCCCTCTCTTGCCGATGTTCGCTCACGGCGATCGTAATTGTGTAAGCGATACCTGAGGGGGACGTGCGGGATCAAACCCTGGTGTGACGCCTGGCGGGGTGCGCGCCCGTACCCTTGACCAGGTGATCTCCGTCCCCCGCCGCCGCTTCCTCAGCCGCCACCGTCGCGCGGCCGCCGAGGAGCGGGCGGGCGCGCCAGGCGGGGGTGGCGAGAAGCGGGCAGACGTGCCAGGCGGAGGTCACGAGGAACGGGCCAGCGCGCCAGGCGGAGGTCACGAGGAACGGGCCAGCGCGCCAGGCGGAAGTCACGAGGAACGGGCCGGCGCGCCAGGCGGAGGTCACGAGGAACGGGCCAGCGCGCCAGGCGGAAGTCACGAGGAACGGGCCGGCGCGCCAGGCGGAGGTCACGAGGAACGG
>NZ_JBSFTC010000512.1:0-5294 GCF_053590415.1 Nonomuraea sp. NPDC003201 | reverse complement strand
GGCCAGGGCGCTGAGCGACGTGCTCGACCACCCGGGCAGGCGGGCGGCGCTCGCCGCCGCCGGGGCTCGCAGGGCCCGCGACAGGTACGGCTGGGCGCGCGTCGCCGAGCTGACCGAGGCCGTGTACACGCAGGCCGTCAACGGTACGGTGGGCCGCCTGGCCGCGCTCGGATACTGAGCGCCCGCGCCTAACGCTCGTTCCCGGCGCGCAGCCAGGCCAGGTAGTCGGCGACCGCCCGCTCGGGGTCGTAGGCGGGCTCGTATCCCGTGTCCTCGCGCAGGCGGGTGATGTCGAGCCAGGTGTTCCGCGCGGCGGGGTCGCGGCCCTCCGGGAGGCCGACGCGGGCGTCGGGGACGAGCTTCCTGATCGCCGCGGCGACCTCGCCGTTGGTCGTCGCCCTCCCGGAGGCCACGTTGTACGTGCGGTGCGCCAGCCGGTCCGCGAGCTGGAGCAGCGCGAGGGCGCGGCCGCAGTCCTTGGCGTAGCACAGGTCGATGCCGTCCTCCATGTACGCGCCGGCGCGCAGCGTGGACAGGTCGGGCTCGGTGCCGCGCGCGGCGGCGTGCACGAGCTGGGGAGCGGCGAAGAACGGCGACTGGGTGTGGCCGAGCGGCCCCCAGATGGCGCCGATGCGGTAGTGGACCACGTCGAGGCCCATGGCCCCGGCCAGATGGTCGCCGAGCAGCTCGCCGATCTTCTTGAACGCCGGGATCGGGTGGGGTGACGTCATCGGCAGGGGGAGGTCCTCCTGGAGCGGGCCCTCGCCGGTGACGCCGCCGTACACGCCGATCGTGCTGGCCAGGCCGAGCCGCGTCACCTGCCACTCGCTCGCGGCGCGGAACACGTTCAGGAGGCTCCGGATGGACTTGTCCGCGCCCTCCAGGGGCTGGTACGCGCCGGGCGGCCACGGGATGGAGCCGGCGAGGTGCACGATTCCGGTGATCTTGTGCCGCTCGCCGACGGCCAGGAGGGCCGCCTCGTCGGTGAGGTCGGCCTG
This sequence comes from Nonomuraea sp. NPDC003201, assembly GCF_053590415.1. Lineage (NCBI taxonomy): Bacteria > Bacillati > Actinomycetota > Actinomycetes > Streptosporangiales > Streptosporangiaceae > Nonomuraea > Nonomuraea sp. NPDC003201. Next base: position 4,296 of record NZ_JBSFTC010000512.1, on the reverse strand, counting down.
CTCGACGACGACGGGCGCGTCCGCGAAGCTCTCGGGCAGCACGGCGGGCCTGCGCTGGACGAGCACGCAGGATTCGCCGAGGTCGAGCAGGGCCTGGGTGGTGTGCGTGCCGATGAACCCCAGCCCGCCGGTGATCAGAATCATGGTCAGCTCTCCAGATCGTCAGTGTGACTGACAATCAGTCTAACCCTAGAAGCGGTAGTGGAGAACCACGTTCCCCTTCCGCGACAACACCGCGCTGGGGGCGGTCAGGCGGTTCATCAGCCGCAGCCACGCCGGGAACCCGGCCACCTCGGGCTCCCGCGTCATCAGGACCTCCTTGACCAGCTTCAGCTTCGGGTGCCAGCGTTCGGGCTCCCGGGGGTCGTCGAGGCCGGGGAACTTGGAGACGTCGATGATGTTCTTGCCGACGGCGAACCGCTTCTGGGCCCACACGGCGAACCTGCTGTAGCCGTTGAAGGCGATCTCGCCGGTGGGGAAGTGGCCGATGAGGCGGTTCACCAGCGTGATCATCTCCTCCAGGGAGAGGAACGCGATCAGCCCGTCGGCGACGATCACCGCCGGCCGGTCGGAGGGCAGGCCGTCCAGCCACGCGGGGCCGGTGACGTCCGCGGCGAGGTCGTGGGGCCTGGCCGCATCCGGCAGCAGCCGCCGCCGGGCGGCGAGGACCTCGGGGAAGTCGACGTCGTGCCATTCGGCGGTGGGCGGCGGGGCGATGCGCAGCGCCCGGCTGTCGAGGCCGGCCCCCAGATCGAGGCCGATCGCGTCGGGGTGGCGGGCGAGGAAGCGCCGGGCGATCTCGTCCAGCTTCCTGGCCCGGTGCGCGATGTAGAGGGCGCTGGAGGAGGGGATGTGGAGCTTGCCGTAGTCGTAGCCGACCTTGCGGACGATCTCGTCGGCCATCCGGTCGCCCAGGACGGGGCGGGGCAGGCGGTTGTCGAGCGCCCTGCCGCACAGCGTCAGCCACAGGGTGTCCTGGAGTGGGGTCAGAGCGGGAATCGGGGTCGCCATCGGTCATTCGTCCCTGTTCTCCTGAGAGGCCTCCCAGGCGGCGGTGGCCGCCTTCAGCGGCGCGTCGTCCGCGTACAGGCCGTGGGTGAAGAGCTCCAGCGTGGGCAGCGTCATCCGGCGCAGGACCTCGGGGCCGAAGCCTTCGTGCCCGAGCGCGCGCGTCAGGGGTGGCGCCATGGTCAGCATGGCCAGGCTGGTCAGCACGGTGAGCACGGCCGTCGCCCGCACGTCCGAGGACGGCCGCACCGAACCCTCGGCGATCCCGGCCCGCAGGATCGCCTCCGACTCGGCCACCAGCGTGTCGACGAACCTGCCCCCCGCGGGGGTGTCCTCCTCGATCGCCCGGACCATGTAGCGCACCTTGAGCTGGTACTCCTCCGGGTCCGCCATGAACTCGCCCAGCAGGTTGGGCGTCCCGGCCTCGTGCGCCCGCCGTACCAGGACGCCGAGCACATGGTCGTCGCAGGCGCTCCGCAGCTTCTCCTTGCTGCCGAAGTGGTGGATGACCAGGGCGGCGCTCACGCCCGCGGTGGCGGCGACGGCCCGCAGGTTCGTCTTCTGGAAGCCGTCGCGGGCGAAGTGGGCGATGGCCGCGTCGCGGATCTTCGCCTGCGCGGTCAGGTCCGAATATGCTGAACACATGTTCAGGATGCTAAACGCGCGTTCAGTCTCTTGGCAAGGTTCTGCGTGCGGTTTTGCGCGCGCGAACACCCCGGCCCCGCTCGCGGGGTCGCCGCGGGCGGGGCCGGGGTGTTGCCGCCGTCAGGCGGGGACGGGATCGAGGCGCAGCTCGCGGACGATCTCGCGAGCGCTGGCATCCAGCGTCGGGCCGGCGTCGGCGCCGACGAACATCTCGAGGTAGGCCCGGTGGAAGCAGCCCGCGATCAGCAGTCGCGCGCTGGCCTCCGGGTCCACCTCGGGCCCTATCCGGCCGAGGTCCTGCTCGGCCGCCAGGTACGCGGCCAGCGGCGCGACCTCGGTGCGCGGCCCCAGCCCCGTGTCGCGGACGGCCTCGCGGAAGCGGACCGTCACGTTCGGCGAGGTGAAAGCGGGAAGTGCCGCACTTTGTACGTCGATGTAGTAATTAATGCCCGCTCGGGCAATGGGGAGAAGGTTGTCCGCTACGCACCCTTTTCCGATGCGATAGGAGAGATTGTGAAGAATGCTCAGCCAGAGCGGAAGGCGGTCCTGCAACAGCGCGAGGAAGTGGTCCACGGAGCCGCCGGAGCGGTCCTCCCGGAGGGAGACGGCCATCTCGAGGATGCGGCGCCTGGTGTCCTGACTTCTTTGATGCGGGTCAACATGGGAAGTCGCCATGGCGTGCCTAACGTGCGCGGTCAGTTGAGTAGGCATCACGGCGCGAAGCCGAGGGTGTTTTCTGGATTTATCGGGCTTTGTGTCTGGAGCCGCAACTTGGTGCAATCTTGTACGGCCCCGATTATTACCCGAAATCCCGAAAATTTGCGGTTTTTATCCCTGAGGATTAGCTGTCAGTGTCCCGGTCCCGGCGGCGCAGGTAACGCTCGAACTCCGCCGCGATCGCGTCGCCGCTGGCCTCGGGCAGCTCGGCGGCGTCCTTGCGCTCCTCCAGCTCCTTGACGTACTCGGCCACCTCGGTGTCCTGCGAGGCCAGCTCGTCGACGCCGCGCTCCCACGCGCGGGCCTCCTCGTCGAGGTCGCCCAGGGGCATGGGGATCTCCAGCACGTCCTCCAGGCGGCGCAGCAGCGCGAGCGTCGCCTTCGGGTTGGGCGGCTGGGCCACGTAGTGCGGCACCGACGCCCACAGCGAGATGGCGTCCAGCCCCGCCTCGCCGAACGCGTGCTGCAGCACCCCGACGATGCCGGTCGGGCCTTCGTAGCGGCTCAGCTCCAGGTTCGTCGAACGGGCCAGCGCCTCGTCCGTCGCGCCGCCGAGAATGGGCACGGGCCGGGTGTGCGGCGAGTCGTTGAGCAGCGCGCCCAGCATGACGGCCAGCTCGATGCCCAGCTCGCGGCAGATCTCGATGATGTCGGCGCAGAACGAGCGCCAGCGCATGTTGGGCTCGATGCCGCGCAGCAGCACGACGTCGCGCTCCAGACCCGGCGGGCGGGCGCGCAGCAGGCGCGTCGTGGGCCACACGATCGAACGCGTCAGCCCCTCGCCCATCTCCACGACGGGCCGGGTGACCTGGAAGTCGTAGTAGTCGTCCGGGTCGAGCGCGATCAGCGGCTCGGCCTTCCAGGCGGACTCGAGATGGGCGATCACACCGCTAGAGGCCTCGCCCGCGTCGTTCCACCCCTCGAACGCGGCAATGAGCACCGGGTCTACGAGCTCGGGGAGCCTTTCGAGCTCTATCACGTGTCGCCTCCTCTCTCCATCGTCTCGCTAAGCCTATGCGGTCGGGAGTGCTCGGCGTCACCGATCTCCCCGCGAATGCGCAACCCGCGTCTCACGTGCGAACGCGCCATCGCCGTCCCCTCAGGCGAACACCTCACCGCGCCTCCCCACCACCCATCCCAACCCGCCACTCAACCCGCCTGAAACCCCTACGCCGCCCCGCGTCACCCATACCTCCTGCACCCTTATCCCGCCTCCACCACCCGCAACCCCTCCAGCCCTCCCACACCCACTCGCTCTCCCACTCCCCACCCCTCCCACCGCACCCTCTCCTGCACTCCCACACCCGTCCGCCTCTCGCGCTCGGGTGCTTTCTCCGCCACCCGCGACCCTTCTGGCTTCCACTTGACTTCCACGCCGCCACGCCTCGCGGGCCCCACGTCCCCGGCGTCGCCGCCCTTCGCCTCCTGCGCTCCAGCACCGTCCGCCTCCTGCACACCCGTGCCTCCTGCGCCCTGTGCGCGCTCTGCACCCGATGCGTCCAATGCGGGCTGCGTGCCCAATGCGGTTGATGCGCCTTGTGTGAAATGTGCCGTTCTATGCGCCTGATATGCCCCCTGTGGCCACGTATCTACCCGCTGCGGCGCATACGTGATCTCCCCGCGACCTACGCCACCCGCGTCCCAGCCCGGGCGACGCCCGCCGGCTCCTCGCGCGCGCGTGCGCGTAAGACAAGCAGCGAAGGATCAGCGGCCGTCGGTCGTGCGGACGATCAGGACATCGCAGGCGGCGCGGTGGGAGACCGCGGACGGCACGGAGCCGAGCAGCCGCCCCGCCAGGCTGTTGAGCCCGCGATTGCCCACCACCAGCAGGTCGGCGCGGTGCCGGGCGGCCAGCGAGACGAGCACGTCCACGGCGTCCCCCTGCTCGGCGGCCAGGACCACGTCGGAGGCGCCGGCCGCCACGGC
>NZ_JBSFTC010000511.1:0-5317 GCF_053590415.1 Nonomuraea sp. NPDC003201 | reverse complement strand
ATGGGAGATCGACGAGAGCGGGCTGTCCGACCTGCTCCTGCGGCTCGCCCGCGACTACCCCGTGACCGCCCTCTACGTCACCGAGAACGGGGCGGTTGAGCCGTCCCCGGCGGCCCGACAGCAGCCTGGCGAAGCACGCGTACGACACCTCGCGCGCGTCCGGGCCGAGACCGCCGAGCACCCGCTCGGCCTGGCCCTCGTCGGCGGCGAGGCGGATGCCCTGGAGTTTGCGCATGTCGCGATAGCGCAGCTCCCCGTCGTCGAACTGCCAGACGACCCGGTCATGCCGGTGCCACGGCTCCTCGGGGGAGTGCCAGGACAGCGAGCCGGTCATGCCGAAGTGCAGCATCAGCACCGGCCCGCCGGCGGGCGCGATCAGCCACTTGCCGTGCCGCCGCGGCCGCTCGAACCGGTGTCCGCGCAGCGCGGCGGCCAGTCGCCGGGCGCCGATGCCGCGCAGGACCCCGGCGTCGCGAACGCGCACGGCCCTGATCGGCTCGCCGGTGTGCTCCGACAGCACCTGGCGGAAGCCCTCCACGTCGGGGAGTTCCGGCATGGGGAAACCCTGCCCACCAGGGCCGCCTACTCGCTCAGATCGTGACGGCGAGCTTGCCGACGGTGCCGGCGGTGAAGTCGGAGACCGCGCGCGGCGCCTCGGCCAGCGGGTAGGCGCGGGCCACCGGCACGCGCAGGCGTCCCGCGACCGCGTCGGCGGCGAGCCGGGCGAGGGTGTCCGGGGTCGGGTCGGCCATCACCGCCGTGGCCTTGAGGTCGCGGCCGGGTTCGTCGGGCACGTAGTGCAGGGTGGAGGCCAGCCGCCCGCCGTCGGCCAGCAGGGCGGCGACCGCCGGGCCGTCGCCCGCCAGGTGCAGCGCGGCGTCCACCCCGCCCGGTGCGATCGCGCCCACCTGCGCCGGCAGATCGGCGTGGTCGACGGCCCAGGTGGCGCCCAGTCCCGTGACGAAGGCGGCTTCGGCTCCGGGCCTGGCGGTGGCGATCACCCTGGCGCCGCGCGCGGCGGCCAGCTGGATGGCGAACGCGCCCACGCCGCCGGTCGCGCCCGAGATCAGGACGGTCTCGCCCGGTGCCGGGGCGACGGCGTCGACGGCGTCGAGCGCGGCGGTCCCGGCCAGTCCCAGCACGCCCGCGCGGGTGTGGCCGAGCCCTTCGGGGATCCTGGCCAAGTACTGCTCGCTCACCACCACGTATTCGGCGAAGCCGCCCTGGCCCAGGGTCGGGCGCATGACCACGCCGAACACGTCCGCACCCGGCGTCAGGCCTGTCACGCCCTCGCCGACGGCCGCCACGGTGCCGGCGAAGTCCTTGCCGAGCACGACCGGGAACTCGTAGTCGTACACACCCTTGAGATAGCCGCCCAGCACGCCCAGGTCGAAACCGTTGACCGAGGAGGCCAGCACCCGGACCAGCACCTCGCCGGGACCCGGTTCCGGCACGGGCAGGTCGGTGGCGGCCAGGTCGGCGCCGAAGCCGGTGAAAGCCATGGCACGCATGATGATCACTCCGTTTCCGTGGAAGCTGTGGTGGCCTGCCGCCAGGAGGCGCGCAGGACGGCGCGGGCGACGGCCAGTTCGGCCTCGTCGCGCGGGGCGTAGAGCATCACGATCGTGTCCGGCCACTCGGGGCGCCGGCTGATCGGATGCGGCTCGATCCACCCGGCCCGTTCGAGCGGATCGATGAGGGGCGCGGGCACGGTGAGGTGCAGGAAACCCGAGCGGTGGATGTGGCCGAACTCGTCACGGCTGGGGTGCAGGAACGCCGCCCACGGCCCGGCCGGGTCGCGCAGCCGCAGCGCGAGCGAAGCGGGCTCGGACACCTGGCTGGGGCCGGTGAACACGCCCGCCAGCGCCTGCGCCTCCGCCACCAGGGCGGCCCTGATGCGCGGCGGGGAGAACTGGTCGAGCTGGTCGTGCGGGATCTCCCGACCCGTGGTCCGCGGGCGAGGACCGGGTCGGGGTGGGGGATCGGTCAAGTCGATGCTCATCACAACAGCACTTTCTGTGCGCTGGTTACTTCTTGTGCGCGCATCGAGTCTGATCCAGAATGCCGTCATGACGGAAGAAGGCACTTTGACCCGCGTTAGGCACACCGATGTGCGTGAGACGGTCGGTGAGCATCACCCGAGTTGCCAGTTGCGCGACATCCTCGACCGCGTCGGGGACAAATGGAGCGTGCTGGTGATGGACCTGCTCGGTGGCGGCCCCAAGCGCTACTCCGAGCTGCAGCGCGCCATCGAGGGCATCTCCCAGCGCATGCTCACCCTCACCCTGCGCAGCCTGGAGCGCGACGGCCTGGTGGAGCGCACCGTCACCCCCACCTCACCGCCCCGGGTGGACTACGACCTGACCCCCGTCGGACGGACGCTGTCGTCCCAGGTCGCCGGGCTCATCGAATGGGCCGAGCAGCACCGCGAGTACGTGGCCGCCGCCCGCCTGCGCTACGACGCGTCCTGAACGGGCCCAGCGCCGCGCGCTGACGCGTGCGCGGCCGGTCGGCCGCCATGACGCCGCGGACGGCTGCGCCGACGGTCGCCGCTCGCCGTCATAGGCGCCCCAGGTGATTTGGAGAAATGTTGACCCTGGTGGGCGCGTTGGCGTGACCGTGGGGGAAGGGGTTACGTATTCAAACCTCCACGCGGTATGGGGAAGGTGGTGTGGGACATGGCTGATAGTCCACTCCATCCGAAACTCGACATGGGTCAGCACCCGGACATAGCGGCCCTCCGAGCTCAATACGACATGGCTGCGCAGAGCCCGTCGGGGCAGTCCGTCAGCGGGCTGACATTCCTGAGCGGTCTCTATCTAGCCATCTCGCCATGGGTGGTGGGATTCTTCGGGCGCTCGACCCTGACCGTCAACAATCTGATCACCGGTATCGCCCTGGCGCTGCTGGCGGCCGGGATAGCCTCGGCGTACGGCAGGATCCACGGGCTGGCGTTCGTCGTACCGGTCATCGGAGTGTGGACGATCATCGCTCCGTGGGTGCTGCCGCCGCACACAGCCAGCGCCGGCACGATCATCAACAACGTCATCACGGGGATCGTCGTCGTCGCATGCGGCCTGGCCTGCGTCATGCTGGGCTCGATGTCCCTACATCGGCGTTGACGCTTCCGGGCGGACCGCCGGTCCGCATCGAGAAGCGGCACGCCGCCGACTGCGTCCCGCCTCCGGAGGAGAAGGGGACGCAGTCGGCTGTCCGGCACCTGTGAGTTATCCGAAAAGTGTGGATCCGACGCTTGAGCATGATCCATCCTTGGCCGTGCAAGACGGCCCCGCCGAGGCGGGGCCGTACCGTTAGGCAAGGGAGTTTCATGGCCAACCGATATCGGACGTTATTGGGGGCGGCGGCGGGCGTCGCCATGCTGGGGACAGCCGCTGTGGCCCCCGCGCAGGCGTCCGCCGTCGCCCCCGTCAGCGTGACGTTCGCCGCGGCGGAGGACGTGTTCGTCAGCCAGGCCGAGCCGGCCAAGAGCTTCGCGACCGCGACCTGGGTGAGCGTCTGCGGCACCGCGTGCGGCGGCGCCACCGCGGGGCAGCGCGCCGCCCTGACCCGCTTCAAGGTCGCCGGCATCCCGCAGGACGCCGAGGACGTCAAGGTCACGCTGGACGTGGTGTCGGCGAGAACGACGGACACCACCGTCTCCGTCCGTCCGGTGACGGGCGCCTGGACCGAGGCCGCCACCACCTGGAACACCCATCCGGCGCTGAGCGCGCCGGTCATCGGCTCGCACACCGGCTTCACCACCGGCGCGACGGCCAAGCTGGACGTCTCCTCGGCCGTCAAGGGCGACGGCACGTACGCGTTCGCCCTCACCGGGACCGACGCCACCGCGACCGTCCTGATGTCCTCGCGCGAGAGCGGGGACCGGGGGCCGAAACTCACGGTCACCTACACCGAGGGCGCCGGGGAAGAACAGACCGACGGGCCGCTGCCCTTCACCCTGGCGGGCACCGCGGCGCTGCGGGCCTCGGCCAAGAAGGTGTTCGCGCACTACTTCAGCCCCTATCCGATCTCCCTCGACAACCAGGCTCCGGCCGGCGACTACTACGCCAGGAACTACCTCAAGCCGGACGGTGAGAGCGGCAAGCACGCCGCCTACGGCGGGCTGCTGCGCGACCGGCCGCTGGGACGCGACCCGATCACGGGCGACTACGCGCTGGCCGACCTCAAGACCGAGGTGCGGCAGGCCATCACCGCGGGCCTGGACGGCTTCACCGTCGACATCCTCTCCGTGACCAGCGCGCAGTGGACGCGGGTGCAGAACCTCGTCAAGGCGGCCGAGGCCGTGGACCCCGGCTTCAAGATCGTGCTCATGCCGGACATGAACGGCCTGTCCTCGGTGGACAGCGCGGCCTTCGCCACCGCCATGGCCAAGCTGGCCGCGTCGACGTCGGTGTACCGGCTCGCCGACGACCGCCTCGTCGTCGCCCCCTTCAAGGCCGAAGGCCGCACCCCCGCCTGGTGGTCGGACTGGATGAAGACCATGGAGACGCAGCACGGCATCAAGGTCGCCCTGGTGCCCACGTTCGTCGACTTCAACAAGTACCGCGACGCCTTCGCCTCCATCAGCTACGGCTTCTCGAACTGGGGCAGCCGCAGCCCCGCGGCCAACGCCGCGCTGAAGACGAACATCGACCGCGCGCACGGCATGGGCAAGATCTGGATGCAGCCGGTGTCCGTCCAGGACGAGCGTCCCAACCAGAGCATCTTCGACGAGGCGGGCAACACCGAGAACCTGCGGGCCACCTGGAAGGGGGCCATCGACGGCAAGGCGGAGTGGGTGCAGCTCACCACCTGGAACGACTACTCGGAGAACACCCAGTTCGCCCCCTCCAGGAACGCCGGCTGGACGTATCTGGATATCAGCGCCTATTACCTGACCTGCTACAAGCTCGGCTGCCCGAAGATCACCAACGACACGGCGTACCTGACCCACCGGGTCCAGCCGGTCGCGGCCGAGCCGTCGTACGCGCAGACCAAGCTCATGAAGCTGCGCGACGGCAGCACCGCGGCCCGCGACACCGTCGAGGTGCTCACCATGCTGACCGCGGCGGGCAAGGTGTCCGTCACGATCGGCGGCACGACGCAGACCTACGACGCGCCCGCCGGGGTGTCCGCCAAGACGTTCCCGTTGAAGGCGGGCACCGCTTCTGCCTCGGTCACCAGGAGCTCGGCCGTGGTGGCGAAGGTGGTCTCGCCGTACGCGATCAGCGCGACGCCGTACGTGCAGGACCTGCACTACCGCGCGGCCTCGAGCGAACGCTGACGCGACGCGCCGCATCCCCGAGTGCCCCGGGGA
>NZ_JBSFTC010000510.1:0-5317 GCF_053590415.1 Nonomuraea sp. NPDC003201 | reverse complement strand
CGGATGGCGACACGGAGCGGTTGAGCATCAGCCCCGCCGCCATCAGCCCCGCCGCCATCAGCCCCGCCGCCATCAGCCCCGCCGCCATCAGCCCCGCCGCCATCAGCACCGTCGCGGGCAGCACCACGGCGTGCGCGACCACCATCGCGACCGTCCAGCCCACCAACGGCCCAGGGAGCGCGGACAGCAGCGCGAACTGCCCGTTGACCAGGCCACCCACCACGATGGCCGGTGGTAACGACGCGATGAGGGCGGGCGCCGCCAGGCGTGCCAGGTGCCGTCCCGTCCACCGGGCGCTCTGCAACAGGACACTGGTGCGCCATATCTGACCGACGGTGTCAGAGATTGTCATCCTGGAGATCCTGCCACCGAAGATCTTCGTCCGAGCGATGCCCGGCTCGGCCCCTGAGACTGGTAAAGATCGATGATCATGGAGGGGGACGGCCGGAGTACGGCGGAAGGACACCGCGGGTGGTCGCCACGCGGCCGGGTCACCTACCCTGGTCGGCCAGGGAACGTGGACGGGGATCCGGCTGGTGGCACTGTGGCGATCCGACCGCGCCGTCCGGCTCGCGCCGGTCGGCGCGGTCGGGTGCGCGGGCCTGCTGCCGCTGCTGCAGGTGGCGCTGGCCTTCAGCTACCCGGACAACGACGTCCGCACCGGACTGTGGAGCCTCGCAGTGACCGTGGTGTACCTGCCCCTACACCTGCGTCACGTCTGGTACGCGGCCCGCGGCGTCCGCCTGCCGGCAGGCGGGTGGACGTTCGCGGCGATGGCCGTCGTCCTCCTCGCCGCCATAAGAATCCCCGCACCGCCATGCGCGACGTCAAACCCGGTGCCGAAGCCATCGCCGCCGTCACCGAGCACCTCGCCCCGCCCCGCCGCCGGCACTGATCGCGGCGGCCATCCTCACCCCTCGCGGCCGCGCACCGGGGCGGCCAGAAACCGTCGGCCTCCACCGCTACCGTGTCCGCATGCCCGCACGGTCCAATGACTTCCAGGCGGTCGTCTACTTCATCCGGTCACATGTCGATGCCGACGCCGTGGTCACCGAGTCAGCGATGCTGCCCGACCGTACAGGGGCGGGCCTGCGTGAAGTCGACGTCCTCATCACCAGCCGTGCTCGTGATGGCCGCGGCCACGTGTTCCCCGCGAGCGCCGACAGCCACATGATCTGGTACGGGCCCGACTATCCGCGCACCGCCGCCAAGATGCGCCGCTTCCTCGCCACGGCCTGACGGTCAGGTTCCGCTGTGCCGAGCACTCCGAAGGCGGGTGAGGAGTCTTCGACATCGGCCGCGACACCACCGATGACCAAGGGGCCGGGTGCGCGTGAACGTGCCTTACGTGCCTGACAAGATCGTCTCGCTCTGACCTGCGAGAAGATACCAAGAACTCAAGATAACGATGGCAGCGAAGCGAGGACGTACGACCTGGAGGTGTGGCGAGCGACGGCCATACTCGGCAACGAGGAAGGCCGGAGTGGCTCTCGAATTCGCCGGCACGAGCCCGGCTCGAGAGCCGTAGCGCGGCTCTCAAAGAGGGCGACATGTGGCTTCCGGTGTCACCGACATAGCCAGAAGTCGATGGCATGGAGTCCACAACCTCTTAACACCACGTCCACGGCGCGCTCAGTGAGGGCCGGAGCGGAGCGCATCGTGCCTGAAGTTCTTGGGTGAGGTGCCGAACGCCTTGCGGAAGGCGCGGCTGAAGTCCGCGGGGTGGGAGAAGCCCCAGCTGGCGGCGATGCCGTGGATGGGGATGTCGCGCATGACGGGGTCGGCCAGGTCGCGGCGGGCGCGTTCGAGGCGCTGGGTCCTGATCCAGGTGGAGACCGTCGTGCCCTGCTCCTGGAAGAGCCGGTGCAGGTAGCTGAGGGAGATGTGGTGCGCGGCTGCGAGCACGCCGGGGGTGAGATCGGGCTCACGCAGGTGCTGCTGGATGAAGGCCTGGACGCGCAGGGCGAGGGTGTGCCGGTGCGCCCCGGCGGCCGGAATGGCGGGATCGGTTTCGAGGGCGTGCGCGAACAGCGCGTCGATCAAGCCGAGGAGCACCATGCCCACGCGCGGGCCGTCGGCGGGCTGGTAGGAGTCCGCGCCGTGGCTGGCCAAGGTGGTGACGAAACCGGCCAGTAGGGCGCCTACCCCGTCGTCGCCGGGGATGCTGCGGCCGAGGATCCGGTCCACGTGACTGGTCGGTAGCGACAGGAGCGGCTTGGGGATGGTAACGGTGGCGTGCTGGAACGGGGTCCTGCCGTCGGGTGTCAGGAAGTCGCACTGTTTCAGGCGCGAGATGTCGTGGACGAACAGGTCCCCTACCCCGGAGGCGACCTGCCTGTCGTTCCAGGTGGCGTGCAGGGTGCCCCGTAAGGGGATCTGGAGCTGGTACGCCTCGTCGTGCGCGAAGTCACGGGTGGGGGTCGGGTTGCGCCACATGTGCATGGGCGCGAAGGTCTTCCTGGCCACGCGCAGAGGGCCGAATTCCGTCTCGTGGTCGTCGGCGTAGAAGTCCTGTGCGTGATCGCTGGTCATCTCGAAGTCCGACCCACTGCAGATGCGCTCGCGCCAGCGTTCGAAGCGTTCCTTCGTGGGGATGTCGTCGACCCGGAAATCGTTCTCGATCACATCGTCCTTTCTTACGGGGTGCGAGGGACAACGGCTCCGCTAGCGTCGTCACGACACCGGAGCACACCGTGTACGCCCTGGGCCTTCGGCAGCAATGGGGCACCTCTATCGCGCGCACCTCGCCCGTGCGGCAGCGCGCGCCACCCTGCCCAACGACGTCGCGGCGAACAGGGTTCCGGCTCCAATCCTAGGATTCCCGGCCACCACGGCGGAATCGGGGTAAATGCCGGACAAGTCGGCACCTAGGTTCAGTGACCGGCGTCCGGCTTTTCGCGCAGACTCGCGCATGTTGCTCGGTCATCCGGCGAAACGTACCGTCGGGGCATACGCGGCCTCTCACGCCAGGCCGACGATTACAGAGCTCATCGGCTGGGCGACGATCGCCGCACCGGGCGCGCGCACCAGACTTGCGGAGGGGGCTGGTCCGAGATCATCGGCCAACCAGCGAGGGAGGTCATCGGGATCCGGACGGTGTCAGCCGTGCCCCATGGGGTGACGAACACGGTGACACTGCCTACGTTCTCCTTCCAGGACGTGGCGGCCACGACCAGCGAGCCGTCCAGAGGCACGTGATGCCTTTCGGCATGGCCGATGGATGCTCCCAGCTCCGCCGGGGAGAACGACACCTGTTTCCGCGCACCCGTGCCGAACCGCTCCCAGCGGTAGGCCCGCTCGGATTCTCTGTCAGAGCTGGAAACCATGTCGAGGAAGCCGCCATCGCCGAACACACCGGTCACCCTCTGTCGGTCGAGGATCTTTCCTGACGCCAGCTGACAAGGTTCCGGCTCAGCGCCCGCCGTCGACGGGGAACGGCGCCACCCGCCGATGGTGACGCCGCGGACGGTCCCCGGTGTCGTTGAGCAGGGACGGGGTGCCACACCCGCCGGACTGGAAGCGGCTGTAGCCGTGTAACCCAGTCGCGCCATGATCCGGGGTGCACAGTGCTTAACGCTCGGTCCACACAGTGGGGCGACGGTGTGCTCGCGAGATCGGCCATAGAGGGCAGTTATGACGGCAGGTATTGGACCGCGACACCGCCTGCGGACGACCATGATGATCGATTCAGGCCCACAGAGCGGGGAGACATCATGACCGAACAGCCGCAGCCGTCGAGGCGGGCCATCCTCACGAGCGGCGCCACGGGCGCGGTGGCGCTGGCCGCCGGAGCTGTGGCCACCGCCGTGCCCGCCTCGGCCAACACGCAGAACCCACCCGCCCCTTCCACGGGCAAGGCCGACCGCCGCGGGCGCTTCGCCGACAAGGTGGTGCTCATCACCGGGGCGACGTCGGGCATCGGCCAGGCCACCGCGTACGAGATCGCCAGGCAGGGCGCGCGCGTGTTCTTCTGCGGGCGGCGTGAGGAGCTTGGCCGGCGGCATGAGCGGGAGATCAGGCGGTTCGGCGGGGAGGCCACGTACATGCGGGCCGACGTATCGAAGGAGGACGACGTGCGGGCGTTCGTGAGTGAGTGCGTACGCCTGTACGGGCGCGTCGACATCGCCTTCAACAACGCCGGCATCGAGAGTCCCAAGGCCGCGCCGCTGCACGAGCAGACGCTGAGCGACTTCGAGCAGGTCTGGCGCACGAACGCGGCCGGGGTGTTCCTGGCGATGAAGTACGAGATCCCGCACATGATCCGGCAGCGCGCGGGAATCATCGTCAACACCGCCTCTATCTCGGCCGAGGTCGGCTTCGCGACGATCTCGCCCTACAACGCGAGCAAGCACGCGGTGGCGTCGCTGACCAAGGTGGCCGCGCTCGAGTACGCGGCCAAGAACATCCGCATCAACGCGCTTGCCCCGGGCGCCGTGGACACGCCGATGCTGGAGCGGGCGGCGAAGGCGTTCGGGGTGACGTACGAGCAGATCGCGCAGGACTACCCGATCAAGCGGATCGTGCGGCCTCAGGAGATGGCGCGGGTGGTGATGTGGCTGGCGTCCGACGACGCGACCGCCGTCCTCGGCACGGACATCGACGCCTCCGGCGGCTACCTCACCGGCTGACATCCGGTGACGTGCTGACCAGCGCACCGGCGGCGGCTCATGTTGCGCGTCGGCAGTGACGGCTCAGTCCAGGGCCGGTTTGGGCGCCCCATCGGGATTCCAAGTGAGCAGGAACTCCGGCTGGACGGAGACGTCGACGAACTCGATCCGCGGTCCGAGATCGGCTACGCGGTGGTAGGTGAAAGGGCGCCCGTACGGGCGGGCGGCTGAAATCCAGGGGACAGGCCTTCTCGACGAGCCGTCGCGAGCAGCCGTCGATGTCGCCGGCCCAGAATCCCACATGGCCGCAGCGGGCTCCCCCCACGAGGGTCCCACAGGCTCCCCGCGGGCCCTTCGAGTCGGCGCCAGTGCCGTTGTGGTCGCCGACGGCCAACGTCCAGCACCGACAGCAGCCCCTTGAACCGGATACGCGGCCACAGCGCGATCCCGGAAGCCAATCTTGTAGACGGTGCCGTTCACGAGATAGGCGGTGCGGTCTTCGCCGTGCCTGATCTCGTGCACGCTGGGGAGCCACCCGATGCCCTCGTCGGCGTCGGAGGCCCGCAGCGAGCCGGGTTGTTCACCCGATCCCGGAAAGCGGACTCGTCCAGAGCCTCGATGACAATCCACCCGTCATCGGCGAGGTCCTTGCGCCGCGCGATCGCGCCCGGCCAGCGTCAGTCGCGCGCCGGTGCCCGCCGGCGCCCGCG
>NZ_JBSFTC010000509.1:0-5318 GCF_053590415.1 Nonomuraea sp. NPDC003201 | reverse complement strand
CTGGTCAGCGTGCGGCTGCTCGGGCTGGGCCTGCACGCGGGCCGTCACCCGGTGCACAGCCGCCAGGCGTGGCAGGCGTGGGCGACGGGGCGGCTGATGGCCTCGGCGCGGGTCTGGCTGTTCCCCCTGTACGCCAGCGTCCTGACGCCCGTGTGGCTGCGGGCGCTCGGCATGAAGGTGGGCCGCGGTGTCGAGCTGTCCACGGTGCTGGCGCTGCCCACGATGACGTCCGTCGGCGACGGCGCGTTCCTGGCCGACGACACGATGGTGGCCCCGTACGAGCTGGACGGCGGGTGGATGCGCATCGCCTCCGCGCGGATCGGCAAGCGCGCCTTCCTCGGCAACTCGGGGATGACCGCGCCCGGCCGCAAGGTGCCCAAGGACGGCCTGGTCGGCGTGCTGTCGGCGACGCCGAAGAAGGCCAGGTCCGGCTCCTCGTACGTGGGCATGCCGCCCATGGAGCTGCGCCGCACCGCCGAGGACGCCGACCGCAGCCGCACCTACGACCCGCCCGCCCGGTACAAGGCGGCCAGGGCGCTGGTCGAGGCGTTCCGCGTGGTGCCGGCGATGTGCGCGGTCGCGCTCGCCGTCCTGGTCGCCGCCGCCTTCGAGTGGCTCGCGGCGAGCTACGGCTTCGCGGTGACGCTCGCGCTGGGCGGCGTGGTGCTGCTGGCCGCGGGTGTGGCCGCCGCCCTGGTCGCGACGGCCGCCAAATGGGCGCTGGTCGGCCGGATCCGGGCGGGCAGCCGGCCGCTGTGGAGCTCGTTCGTGTGGCGCAACGAGCTGGCGGACAACTTCGTGGAGGTGCTGGCGGCGCCCTGGTTCGCGCAGCCGTGGCTGGGGACCGCGCCGCTGAACGTGTGGCTGCGTTCACTCGGGGCGCACATCGGGCATGGTGTCACATGTGACACATATTGGCTGCCAGAGGCGGATCTGGTGTCATTGGGTGATGGCGCCTGCGTCAACCGGGGCTGCGTCCTGCAGACCCACCTGTTCCACGACCGGGTCATGAACATGGACACGGTGACCCTCGACGCGGGCGCGACGCTGGGTCCGCACGGTGTGGTGCTGCCGGCCGCGCGGGTGGGCGCCGACGCCACGATCGGGCCGGCCTCGCTCGTCATGCGGGGGGAGTCGGTGCCCGGCCGTACGCGCTGGTTCGGCAACCCCATCTCGGCGTGGCGATGACACCGTACTTCCCCGGGCACGGCGACCACCGCTACATGGTGTCGCACTACGACCTGGCGCTGAAGTACCGGTTGGCGAACAACCGGCTCGACGGCACGGCCCTGCTCACGGTGACGGCCGCCGAGCCCCTCGGCGTGCTCGACCTGGACCTCGGCCGCTTCCGGGTCGAAGGCGTCACCGTGGACGGCGTTCCCGCCCGCCATGCGCACGGCCAGGGCAAGCTGCGGGTGACGCTGCCCTGGTCGCTGGCCGCGGGCGCCGTCGCCGGTGTCGAGGTCCGCTACGGGGGCAGGCCGGTGCCGGTGCCGAGCCCGTGGGGCGGGCTGGGCTGGGAGGAGCTGTCCGACGGCGCGCTGGTCGCCGGGCAGCCCATCGGCGCGCCGTCCTGGTTCCCGTGCAACGACCGGCCCGGGGACAAGGCGACGTACCGGATCTCCGTGACGACCGCGTCGCCGTACGTGGTCATCGCGAACGGGGCGCTCACCGGCCAGCGCCGCGCGGGCGGGAACACGACCTGGGTCTACGATCAGCCCGAGCCGATGGCGAGCTACCTGGCCAGCGTGCAGATCGGGCGCTACCGGCTCGCGGAGGTCGCGGGCGCCCGGGTGGCCCATCCGACGCGCCTGGCCACCCGCGTCCGGCACGACTTCGGGCGGCAGGGCGAGATGATGGCGGTGTTCACCGACCGTTTCGGGCCCTATCCGTTCGGCGGCTACGTCGTCGTCGTGGTCGACGACGAGCTGGACATCCCGGTCGAGGCGCAGGGTATGTCGATCTTCGGCAGGAACCACGTGGACGGGCGGCGCGGGTTCGAGCGGCTGGTCGCCCATGAGCTGGCCCACCAGTGGTTCGGCAACAGCCTCACGCTGTCCCGCTGGAGCGACATCTGGCTGCAGGAGGGGTTCGCCACCTACGCCGAATGGCTCTGGTCGGAGGCCTCGGGCGGGCAGCCCGCCGCCGCCCACGCCCAGCGCTGGCACCAGCGCCTCACCGCCCTCCCGCAGGACTTCATCCTGACCGACCCCGGGGTGGGCACGCTGTTCGACGACCGCGTGTACAAGCGGGGGGCGCTGACCGTGCACGCGCTGCGCCGCACGCTGGGCGACGAGGTCTTCTTCCCCATGCTGCGCGACTGGACGGCGGGGCGCCGGCACGCGAACGTCACCACCCAGGACTTCGCCGCGCACGTCCAGCGGCACGCCGCCCAGCCGGTGGGGCCGCTGCTGTCGGCCTGGCTCCACGACAAGCCCCTGCCCCCGCTCCCCTGACGACGCGCCCTCATACTGGTTCATCCTGGCGTCCATGGCGAGACCCGCGTCGATCACCTTCGCCGGAACCCCTTGATGCCCATCTGGTCCTTGGCGATCCGTCCGAGCGTCGGCGAGCACCAGCCGGTGGTCGTCGAGGACCGGCACCGACCCGGCGGGGTCCCCTCGGGGGGAGACGTCGCAGGTCCTGTCCGAGTTCGAGGTCGCCAGCAGGACGAACGGCGAGTGGGCGATGATCAGGCTGCGCTCTACGGCCTGTAGAGTGAGCGCGATAATCGGACGAAAGGGTGGATTGTGCTGCGCTGGTTTCGACTCGTGGCGGTGGCCGAGGCGTGCTCGTGGGCGGGGCTGCTGGTCGGGATGTTCTTCAAGCATGTGACCGAGACCGGCGAGCTCGGCGTGAAGGTGTTCGGGCCGATCCACGGCGCGCTGTTCGTGCTGTACGCGGCCGGGGTGATGCTCTCGGCGCGAGAGGCGGGCTGGAGCCGGGGCACCGTGGTGCTGGGGCTGGCGTGCGCGGTGCCGCCGTTCACCTCGGTGTGGTTCGAGCGGCGGATGGCGGCGCGTACGGCGGCCGGGCAGCTCGCCTGACCCCGACGGCGGGCCCGTCGCCTCAGTGGCCCGCGGCGCCGGGCAGGCGCGTCACGGGCTTGGAACGTGTCGCGCCCGCCGTACGGCCAGGAAGGCGAGCGGGAGCAGCGGGACGAGCAGGTGGACGGCCCCGGCCAGCTGCTGGTCGGTGAGGAGGTCCGGCCCGTCGTCGGGGCCCACCAGGTAGAACCAGTCGGCCGCGACCGGCGGGCCGAGCAGCAGGAACGCCCCCACGGCGAGCTGCACCAGCAGCACGCCGCCCAGCAGCCCGGCACGCAGTGGCCGGGAGACGGGGCGCGGCATCGGGTCCACGCCGGCCAGCACCCAGAAGACCAGCAGCCCGCCGCCCAGGAACAGGGCCATGGTGAGCAGATGGGCGGCGTGACCGGCCAGCGACCAGACCAGCCAGCCGGTGCGGTACAGCAGCGGGAACGCCACCATGTACGCCGCCGGCACCAGGGCGAGGAAGGTCAACCTGCGCTTCCGGAGCCAGGCGCCGAGGTCGCCGTACTGGGAGGACTCCGTGGTGGCCCGGGCGGCGAGGGTGAGCGGGGCGCCGAGGCAGAGCAGGAGCGGAGCCACGACGGCCAGCACGACGTGCTGCAGGGCCTGGACCGACAGCATCGCCCGCGCGTAACCGCCGATCCCGGAGAGCAGGACCAGCGCCAGGAGCGCGAGGCCGGCGTACCAGGCGAGCGTGCGGCCGAGCGGCCAGTCCCCCACGCGGCGCACGCCGACCAGGTATCCGACGGCGGGCAGGGCCAGGCAGAGCAGGATCAGCGTGTCCGGGCGGAGCTCGGTCAGCAGCGCGCCGGGCGTGAAGGGCGGCAGGTCGTACTCCAGCAGGCGCTCATGCGCGTCGCCGGTTCCCGGCGGCGGGGGCGGCGGCGGGGTGCGGGAGAGGCCGACGGCCAGGCCCATGGCCGCCATCATCACGATCATCTCGCCCGCCGCCAGCCGGACGAAGACGTGGCGCGCGCTCCGGTCGGCGACGTGCGCGACCGTACGGCTCCGGTGGGTCCAGCCGAACAGGCCGAGCAGCGCGAGCGCGGCGGTCTTGGCCAGCAGGAACTGCCCGTACTCGGTCCGCCAGAGGTCGGACACGGCGCTCAGCCGCACCCACGCCCCCACCACCCCGGAGACGGCCACCGCCGCGAAACAGCACAAGGCGATCGTGCTGAACCGGGACAGCACGGCCCGCAGGTCGCCGGCGCGGCGGAAGTGGATGAGGACGGCGCCCAGCCCGCCGACCCACAACGACACCGCGATCAGGTGAGCCGTCAGCGCGGAGACCGCGACGTCGTGGTCGGCGGCCGAGGCGGCGTGCCCGACGTAGGCGGGGGGCAGCAGCCCGAACGCGGCGACCGCGAGCGCGATCCACCCGGGCAGGCGCGGCAGCCGGGTGGCCAGGACGACCATGGTGATGGCGCCCAGCACCGGCAGCAGGGCCCGCGCCTGCGGGATGGTCAGGCCGTAGCGCAGCAGGCCGGGATCGGCGATCAGGTCCGTGACGGGCAGCGGCAGCACGTACGACATGGTCAGCGGGTAGCTCAGGGCGGCGGTGACCGCCCATCCCAGCGCCCACCACCGGGCCGCCCGCAGGCAGGCCGCCTTCTCGGGCGAGCCGGCCGGCGCGAGGACGACGGCGGCCAGCAACGTTCCCAGGGTGGCCACCGCGCACAGATCGTAGCCGAGCTTGACCAGCGGCAGGGCCCACTCGGTGACCGGCCCGGCGGCGGGCAGGCCGGCGATCACCGGCTCCGCCTCGGCACCCCCGAACCGCAGGGCCGCGACCAGCACCACGACCCCCGCCGCCACCACCGAACCGGCGTAGATCCGCGTCGCTGCCCTCATGTTCATCGGATACGCGGAGGGGCGCAGGCTGGTTCATTGGCAGGGTTTGCCGGACATGTGCTGCATTGCAACTCTTGACAGTAAAGATGCCGATATTAGGGTGATGATCAGGTTGCCGGTCTAGACCGCGCAGAGAAAGGCGCGCCCCCGACCCCTCATGGGTATAGACCAGTGGAGACTTCCTTGAGCAGACGCAAGATCACCCCTGCGGCGTGCCTCGCGCTGGCCGCGACCCTGTGTGCGGGGGCGCTCCTGCCCGTCCCCGCGGCCCATGCCGCTCTCGTCCCGCCCTTACCCTCGGTGTCGCCCACCCCGCAGTCGCTGGCCGGCGCCGGCGCCGCCGCCGGCGTCACCGGCCCGGGGCTCGTGGTCGCCGCCGGCCAGACCGACCCCCCCCCCCCCGACCCCCTCGTACGG
>NZ_JBSFTC010000508.1:0-5327 GCF_053590415.1 Nonomuraea sp. NPDC003201 | reverse complement strand
TCCTGGAGCGCCTCCGCGAGCGCCCGTTCCGAACCCTCCTGAAAGCGGGTCGCCCGCGCCCGCAGCGTCGGAGTATCCGAGATCATGCCGTAGGCGTGGTGGGCGTCCCGGTCGGCGATGGTGTGCAGGTGCGGGCATCGCGCGGCCCCACGCCTGCTCGGTGGCGTACCAGGCGCGGTCGGCGTCGGGCGGCCCGTCGCGCGGCGGGCGGTCGGCGATCTCCAGGACCAGGTCGTGGTGCTCTCCGGCGGGGACGGTGAGCTCCAGCTCCGGACCGCGCCCGGGCCTCGCCTCTTCGGCGCCGGTCCAGCGGAACCACAGACCTTGCCCGTCCGCCTCCCACGCGCCGCGGAAGCGCGGGCGGCACGCGCCGAATCCGGGTCGCGGGTCGCAGACGACCTGCACCCGCGCGTCCCCGTGCCGGGCGATGATCCGGCGCAGCAGTACGGCGCGCCCGCGCTCGCCGGGGAACGCCAGCGCCTCGCGGCACTCGATGATCCCGGTGGTCGTCACCCACCGGCTGCGCCAGATGAGCGAGCCCGGCTCGTAGGCGCCGCCCCACACGAAGCGCTCCTGCGGCGTGACGGCGTAGACGCCGGCCCCGCCGATCAGCGAGGCGAAGATCGCGTCGCTGTCCCAGTGCGGCGCGCACATCCAGCACAACTCCCCGCGCGGGCCCACGACGGCACCGCGCTCACCGTCGGCGAGGAGCGCGTACTCCCGCAGCACCTGCGCCGGATACCGTTCGTCGTTCATGCCACGTGGGGGGCCCGCGCGCCGGTCCGGCCAGGGGCCCGCGGCGAAGCCGGTCGCTGCAGCTCCGCGAGCAGTTCGGCCAGGTGCCGGGCCTGGACCCCGGTGCCGGAGGCGATCTGGGTACGGCAGGAGAAGCCGTCGGCCAGCACGGTCGTGCCCGGGTCGGCCTCCCGTACCGCCGGCCACAGTCCCAGCTCGGCGGCGCCGGTGGAGACCTCGTAGTGGCCGCGTTCGAAGCCGAAGTTGCCCGCCAGGCCGCAGCAGCCCACGTCCAGCACCTCGGCCTGGACTCCGGCGCGCCGCAGCACTTCCTGGTCGGCGTCGAACCCCCAGATGGCGTGCTGGTGGCAGTGCGGCTGGGCGATGGCCTTACGGCCCGTCCCGGGCAGCGGCGCGGTGATCGCCTGCGGCGCCCGGTCGAGGAGGAACTCGGCCAGCGAGTGGGTCTGCTCGGCGAGCCGCCGGGCGTCCGGGTCGCCGGACAGCAACTCCGGGGCGTCGGCGCGGAACACCGCGGTGCAGCTCGGTTCCAGCCCGATCACCGGGATCCCGGCGCGCAGCCGGGGAGCGAGGGCGCGGAGGGTGCGGCGCAGCACGCGTTCGGCGATGTCGAGTTGTCCGGTGGAGATCCAGGTGAGTCCGCAGCACAGCGGGACCGGTGGCAGCTGGACCTGGAACCCGGCCGACTCCAGGACGCGGATGGCGGCCCGGCCGATCTCGGGGTGGAAGTTGTTGGTGAAGGTGTCCGGCCACAGCAGGACCGGCGGTCCGTCGACGTGAGACCCGTTGAACTCGTCGGTCAGGCGCTTTCGGGCGAAGCGGGGCAGTTCGCGGTGCTGGTCGATGCCGCCGGCGCGTTTGACGAGCCGGTCGAGGAGTGGGGCGTGGGTGAGGGCGTTGACCGTGCCCGGCGCGAGCGACGCCAGGCGGGCCCACAGCGGCAGCCAGCCCATGGAGTAGTGCGACATCGGGCGCAGGCGGCGATGGTAGTGGTGGGACAGGAACTCGGCCTTGTAGGTCGCCATGTCCACGTTCACCGGGCAGTCGCCGCGGCATCCCTTGCAGGCCAGGCACAGGTCGAGGGCCTCGCGGACGTCCTCGGAGCGCCAGCCGTCGGTGATGACGGCGTCCTCGCCGCCGCCCGGCATCCCGCGCATCATCTCCATCAGCAGGCGGGCCCGGCCCCGCGTCGTGTGCTTCTCCTCGTGGGTGACCCGGTAGCTCGGGCACATCACGCCGCCGGAGGAGGCGCGGCACTTGCCGATGCCGACACAGCGGGCCGCCGCGTGCGTTAACCGTCCGTGGTCGTTCGGATAGCCGAAGTGCTTGCGTGGCTCGTCGGGGTGGTAGCCGAGGTGGTCGAGGTTCTCATCCAGCCGGTACACGCCGGGCGTGCCGGACGGTTCGCGTGCTTCGAGGGGTGAGGCGACCTTGCCGGGGTTCATCCGGTCGCCCGGGTCGAAGATCTCCTTGAGGCGGCCGAACAGCCGGACGACCTCCTCGCCGAACATGATCGGCAGCAGCTCGGCGCGGGACTGGCCGTCTCCGTGCTCGCCCGACAGGGACCCGCCGTAGGAGGCGACCAGCCGCGCGGCGCGCTCGACGAAGCGCCGGTACGTGGCCGTGCCTCCGGGGTCCTCCAGGTCGAAGCCGATCCGGGTGTGTACGCAGCCCTGGCCGAAGTGGCCGTACAGGGACGCCGATCCGTAGCCGAACTCCTCCAGCAGGGCGCGGAAGTCACGCAGATAGTCGCCGAGCCGCTGCGGCGGCACCGCGGCGTCCTCCCAGCCCTCGTGGGTGTCGGGGCCGCCGGGCGGGTAGGCGGTCGCGCCGAGCCCGGCCTCGCGGACCTTCCACAGCCGCTCCTCCTCGTCCGGGTCGTCGAGATAGGCGACGCGGGGATCGTGCTCGGAGCGATGGATGTCCTCCAGCAGGCGGTCGGCGCGGTCGTCGGCCTGCTCGCGGGTGTCGCCGCCGAAGCGCACCATCAGCCACCCCGACCCTTCGGGCAGTTCCCGCAGCACGCCCTGCTTGGCGACGTGTTCGGCGCGGGCCAGGTCGATGAGGGTGTGGTCGAGCCCTTCGAGAGCCAGCGGGCCGTGTTCGGCCACGGCCGGTACGGCGTCGCCCGCGGCGGCGATGTCGTCGAAGCCGAGGACCACCAGCGACTGGTACTTCGGCACAGGCACCAGCTCGATCTCCGCCTGCAGCACGGTGACCAGCGTCGACTCGCTGCCGACCAGCGCGCGGGCGAGGTTGAAGCCGTTCTCCGGCAGCAGGGAGTCGAGGTTGTAGCCGGACACGCGCCGGGGGATGTGCGGGTAGCGGGTGCGGATCAGCGCCAGGTTGTCGTCGATGAGGTCGCGCAGCGCCCGGTAGATCTCGGCCCGCCGGCCTCCCTCGGTCTCGGCGAGGATGCGTTCGTAGTCCTCCTGGTCGGTCGGCCCGACCCACATCCGGGTGCCGTCGTAGGTCAGCACCTCCATGCGCGCCACCGAGTCGGCCATCTTGCCGTACGCCTGGGCGGACGCGCCGCAGGAGTTGTTGCCGATCATCCCGCCGATCGTGCAGGTGTCATGCGTGGACGGCTTCGGCCCCACCATCAGGTGATACTCGGAGAGCTCGGCGTTGAGATCGTCCAGGCAGGCCCCGGGTTCGACCACCGCCCGGCGGCGCTCCGGGTCGACCCGCACCAGCCTGCGGCAGTACTTGGACCAGTCGAGCACGACGCCCGTGTTGCAGCACTGCCCGGCCAGGCTCGTCCCGCCGCCTCGGGACAGCACCGGAACGCCGTGCGCGTGGCACACGGCCACCGCCTCCACCGCCGCGTCAATGGTGCGCGGGATCACCACGCCGATCGGCACCTGCCGGTAGTTGGAGGCGTCGTGCGCGTACGCCGCGCGCGACCCGGCGTCGAACCGGACTTCGCCGTCCACCCGCGCCGCGAGGTCACCTTGAAGCGATACGGACATGCCGGACCGACTACCCGGCTCGCCGGTTTCAATCTTGTGGCCCGGGCAGGGCCTGGGGAAAGCCGCTATCGCTGCGAGGACCTGGTCATGGCTCCTACCGTCGCCCATTACCTGCTCCCGCACTTGCGTCAGTGGGGTGTGGAGCACCTGTTCGGCTATCCGGGCGACGGCGTCAACGGGATCATCGCGGCGCTGGGACGCGCCGAGGACCGCCCGCGGTTCGTCCGGTCCCGGCACGAGGAGATGTCCGCGTCGTAACCGCCGACTCCGGCTCGGCCGCGACCTGAAGATCCGCGCCGACGTGCGTGGCTCGCTGTCGGGGACGCCGGCGACGATGGGGCCGGGCGTGCCGTACGCGATCGGCGCGAGGTTCGGCCACCCCGACCGGCCCGTCATCGCCTTCGTCGGGGATGGCGCCATGCGGATGAACGGGCTGGCCGAGCTCATCACGATCAAGCGGTATGCCTCCCAGTGGGCCGATCCGCGTCTGATCGTGGCGGTCCTGCACAACAACGACCTGAACCAGGTCACCTGGGAGCTGCGGGCGATGGGCGGCGCGCCGAAGTTCGAGGAGTCCCAGACGCTGCCGGATGTGTCCTATGCCGGCTTCGCTCGTTCGCTGGATCTGGAGGGCGGCCCAGGAGCTGTTCACCCGCGGCAAGGGCTGAGCCGCCCGGCCGGCGTGCGTTCCGCGGTCAGAACCAATATCGTCGGCCGCCGACCGGACGGCCGATGGAGCCCAGGACGAGCAGGATCACGCCGATGACGAGCAGGATGGCGCCGATCGTGTAGAGCAGCGATATGCCGAGCAGCCATCCCAGAAGCAGCAGGATGATGCCGATGATGATCATGTTCTCACCGATCCCGATACGTTGATTTTGTCGAAAACTCGGCTACCCGAGGTGTACGCGGTAAACGTTCACGGCGCCATGGCGGGGTCCCGGACGAACTCCGACAGCGCCTCCACCAGGACGGCAGCTTGGTGGACCGGACACCGGCCTCCGGCGGGACGGCCTCGGGGTGGCGGTTGATGACCACGGCTTGCACGGTTCGGGACCTCTCCGTTGGACGTCATAGGCCCGCATAGCCGAACAGTGACCGTCAAACGGTTGACGTTAGCCGCGATCCAGTGCGGGCAGGGGGCGAGGCCATGAGCACGATCGAGTACTCCCAAGACGTCAAGGTCCCGATCCGCGTCGCCTACAACCAGTGGACGCAGTTCGAGACGTTCCCCGAATTCATGGAAGGGGTGGAGTCGGTCAAGCAGCACACCGACACCCGCGCCACCTGGCTGGCCGAGATCGCCGGGGTGAAGCGGGAGTTCGAGACCGAGATCACCGAGCAGCACCCCGACGAGCGCGTCGCCTGGCACACGCTCGACAAGCCCCACCACGCCGGCGTCGTCACCTTCCACCGCCTCGACGACGCCACCACCCGCGTCACCCTCCAGATGGAGTACGACCCCGAGGGCTTCGTCGAGACCGCCGGCGACTGGCTCCAGCTCGTCCGCATGCGCGTACAGGGCGACCTGCGCCGCTTCAAGGACTACATCGAGACCCGCGGCAGCGAGACCGGCGCCTGGCGCGGCAGCGTGCCGCC
>NZ_JBSFTC010000507.1:0-5333 GCF_053590415.1 Nonomuraea sp. NPDC003201 | reverse complement strand
TCGCTCGAGAGCTCTTCAAAGCCCTCACCAGCCCAAACGCCGCTAACAACGAGGTTCCCGTTGCTGCTTGACAAACATAGGAGCATCGGAGCGGTCCGGTGACAACTCGCCCCGACGTGAACGCCAAGACCCCGGCGACAGGGCGCCAACCGTCGCCTACACCAGGCCGAGGTCGCGCAGGCTCTGCGCCATCTGCACAATCGTCGTCTCGGCGGGCCGCGGACGCCAGCCGAGCTCGCTGCGGGCCCGGTCGTTGTGGATGATCGGCCGTGGCGGGTCCTCCCCCGGCACCTCCTGCGTGGGTACGCGTGCGCCCGCCGGGCCGAGCCGTCGGCGCAGGATCTGGGCCACCTCCAGGAAGCTCAGCGTCGCACCGTCGGCGACGGCCAGGAAGCGCTTGCCCGCGGCTTTGGGCTCCGCCATGGCGCGAAGGTGCAGGTCGGCCACGTCGCGCACGTCGACGACGCCGAAGCGCTGGCGGGGCGCGAGGCTCATCGTTCCGTCGAGCATCGCCTTGATCAGCTGCGTCGAGGAGCGCAGGCCGGTCGTGAGGGTGGGCCCGAAGATGGCCGTCGGGTTGACCACGACGAGTTCGGTGTCGCCGCCGTCGCGCTCCATCAGGGCCCATGCGGCCCGCTCGGCGATCGCCTTGGAACGCGGGTATGGCGCCAGGCCCGGCGTGTCGGGATCGGTCCAATCGTCTTCGGTGAACTCGGCGCCCGGCTTGGGCGTGTATCCGACCGCGGCGAAGGACGAGGTGAGCACGACGCGCCGGGCACCCGCGTCGCGCGCGGCACGCAGCACCCGCAACGTGCCCTCCCGAGCGGGGACGATCAGCTCGTCAGGGTTCTCGGGCTGGGCGACCGGGATGGGCGAGGCGACATGATGAACCTCCTCGCACCCGGCCACCGCGGCAGGCCAGCCGTCGTCGGCCATCAGGTCGGCGGCGACGATCTCCAGGCCGGCGTCGTCGGCGTCGCCGCGGCGCACCGCCGCACGCAGCTCAGCCTCCTGAGCCGTCCGGCGCACCGTGGCGCGCACCGGTCTCCCGGCCCGCAGCAGCGCGGCGATCAGGTGCGTCCCCACGTAGCCGGCCCCGCCGGTGACCAGGACCCGGCTCATCACAGCACCCCCAAGCGACCGGCCGCATCGATGGAACGCCGCATCGCCTCGGACTCCGCGGCCGTGTCGCCGCGGTCGCGAGCGTCCCACAGAGCCGCTTTCTCCCGCAGATAGGCCAGCCGGGCATGCTGGGCGAGGATCTCGGCCTCGATGCGCTCCGCATGACGCAGCAGCAGATCGCGCTGTTCGGCCGCCGCCAGCCGCCCGCGGGTGCGGTTCGCCAGGTAGGTGCGCATGTCTCCGATGCCCACGCCGACCGCGCGAAGGCAGGCCAGCGCCTCGATCACGTGAAGATCCTCGTCGCGGTAACGCCTGTGCCCGCTGTTCTCGTCACGGTCGATCGGGCCGACCAGCCCGACCTCCTCGTAGTAGCGCAGGGTCGGCTCACTCAGCCCGCTGCGCCGGGACACCTCATGGATGGTCAAAACTGCCATGCGGTCAGCGAAACACACCTCAAGCGCTTGAGGTCAAACGCGGGGCCTGTGCCGCCCGGACCGGTGACGTCCAGGTACGGCGCCCGGGCGCCGCCACCGACCTCAGCGGGTGCCGCCCGGTCCGGCGCACTGAGCGGAGAGCGACAGCGTCAACATCGGGTCACACGGTCTCGGCACGGGTCAGGTCGCTGATGGCGGCGAGACCTTCGCGTTGCAGATCGAGCAGATCGCGGGTCTCATCGGGCGCGATCCACCGGGCGAAGGCCGTCTTGAACACCAGAACGCCCAGCTCGCCGGCCAGGGAAGCGGTCACCTGGGCGATGCCGCGGGCGACGAGCGCGGCGGTCACGGCGTGGGAGAGCTTGGCCAGCTTGAGCAGCTCGCGCTCCCGCAACTGCTCGTTCGCCGTGATGATCCCGTTCCGCATGCGGGAGAACTCCCGGCCCCGTACGTCCTGCAGGACCCGGCCCCCGGCATCGAGCGCCGCGGCGAGCAGCCCGGCCATGGACGCGTCCGCCGGGGCGTCGGCGATCGCGCCCACGAAGGCGGCTTCGAGCTGCTCCCCGCCGGCGAACAGCACCTCGCGCTTGTCCGCGAAATGCCGGAAGAACGTCCGCTCGGTCACCCCGGCCCGCCCGGCGATCCCGGCCACGGTCGTCGCCTCGAAGCCGTCCTCGGCGAACAGCTCCATCGCCGCCCGCTGCAGACGATCCGACGCTCCAGGTGCCCAACGTGCCATGTCCGGATCGTAGCCCGAACCGAGGTGATGACAGAGCCTGACATCACGGCTATGCTGGTGATGTCAGCTCCTGACATCATTCTTGGAAGCGAGCCCAACCATGCACGTTTTCGTCACCGGAGCATCCGGATTCATCGGCCGCGCCGTCGTCGCCGAGCTCATCGCCGCCGGTCACAAGGTGACCGGACTGGCCCGTTCCCAGGCATCGGCATCCGTCATCAAGGACCTCGGGGCGGACGTCCACCCCGGCGACCTCGACGACCTCGACCGGATCCGCCAGGGCGCGAACGCGGCCGACGGCGTCGTCCACCTCGCCAACAAGCACGACTTCGCCCACCCCGAGATCTCCAACGGCGCCGAGCGGGCCGCGGTCCAGACCATCAGCGACACGCTCGCCGGGTCCGATCGGCCGTTCGTGCTCGCGGCCGGCCTCGCTCTGCCCGGCCTCGGACGCCCGTCGACGGAGCGGGATCTCAATCCCGCCGTCGGCCCGGACTCACCCCGCGGCGGTGCCGAGAACCTCGCCCTTACCTACGCCGACCGTGGCGTACGGGTGATTTCCGCCCGCTTCGCCCCGACCGTCCATGGCCAAGGCGACCACGGCTTCATCTCCATCATCGCCCAGGCCGCCCGGCGACGCGGAGCCTCCGTCTACCCCGGCGAGGGGCACAACCGCTGGCCCGCCGTCCACCGCTCCGATGCCGCGCGCCTGGTCCGGTTGGGGCTCGAGGACGCCCCCGCCGGCACGATCCTGCACGTCGCCGCCGAAGAGGGCGTGCCCGTCCGGCGGATCGCCGAAGCGCTCGCCGACCGCCTCGGCGTGCCGGCGAAGCCCGCCCCGGCGGAGCAGATCGCCGACGAGATCCCGTTCATCGGCGGGTTTCTGGCCGCCGACTTCCCAACAACGAGCACGATCACGCGCGAACTGCTCGGCTGGCGGCCCACCGGCGCCACCCTCCTGGAGGACATCGCCGCGGGCCACTACGACCAGCCCTGAACCGACCGTGATCACGGGCGACGCGGTGCCGGCCGCGCCGCCCACCCCCACCGGCATCACCGGCGCAGGCCCACGAGCAGCGTCCACGCGGGGAACATCGTCCAGACGACGGCGCCCGGGATCCCGCCGGCGGCCCAGGCCCACGACACGTCGAAGACGACCGTGACGAGGAAGCCGACGCCGAACGCCCCGGCGGCGACCGGCAGCCCGATCACGATGGCGCGGCCGAGGCGGGTCACGGCCGCGGGCAGGGTGCCGGTGCGCGCCCCCGCGGCGCTGATCGCGCCCGCCCAGCACATGCCGGCGACGGCGCTCAGGCTCACCGGGACGACCTGGTACTCGAACGGCATCAGGCCCGTGAGCAGCAGCGCCTGCAGCACGACGACCAGGACGGCGGCGACCAGGCCGATCCTGGTCCACCCGCGGGCGCGGGCGTCGCCGGCCATGAGGCGGCCAAGGCCGAGCACCACCGGCACAAGCGCGAGGTGCTGGAGCAGGACGAGGACGTCGTTGGCCGGGCCGAGCCAGCTGTCGCCGGGGTCGTCGGCCCAGGGCCGCGCGACGACGTAGAACAGGACCAGGAACGCGTCCGCGACCAGGCCCGTGACTCCGCTTGCCACCGACTGCCGGCGCAGCGACGCGGGCAGCGGGTGCGGGACTGTCTTCACCGGTGTCCTCCTTCACTCTCGCGAGTTGTCCGCCGGGCCGCCGATGAGGAACGGGGTCGTGACGTTCTCGTACATGAGGTGGACGAGCAGCCCCTCACGCGCGTGCGGCAGGTTGTGGCAGTGATCGACCCAGACGCCGGGGTTGTCGGCGAGGAAGGCGATGTCGTAGGACTCGCCGTTCTCGACGTTCAGGGAGTCGACCCACCAGGGGCTCCCGGTGGCGGGCATGCCGTCGCGGGCCAGCACCACCGCGCGATGGCCGTGCAGGTGCATGGGGTGCACCTCGCCGCTGTCGTTGACGATCGTCATGCGGACGACGTCGCCGTCGGCGACCGTGAACATCGGCACGTCCGGGTACATGTGGCCGTTGACGGTCCAGTAGAGCCCGGGGACGCCGTCGAGGAAGCCGGGCCGGCGGCCCATCTCGTAGCGGAAGGCGCGGTCGGGGTGCGCCGGGTCGAAGCCGAGGGGCGCGGGGGTGCCGTAGGTCAGCAGGTCCAGGGTGGCGGCCGGGCGGGCGCTCGCCGGGACGTCGGACGGGCGGCCGAGCACCACCGACAGCGGCCCGCCGATCTGCACCCGTACGGAGCCGCCGCCGGACGGCATGGTCACCTCGAGGTCGGCCCGGCCGCCCGCCGTCACGAGGACGGCGGCGCGCTCGACCGCTGTGGGGCCGTGCAGATCGGTGCCGTCCACGGCGACCAGGCGCCAGGCGGCGCCGGTGACCCACACCGGGGTGGGGCCGTTGTCGGTGTTGACCACGCGTACCCGCGCCGTGGCGCCGGGCGGGGCCGGGACGGTGACGTCGGACTCGGACCCGTTGACGGTGCGGATCCCGTGGTAGAGGTGTGCCAGGGCGACGACGTCGAGCGCGGCCGGCGGGCGCGCGGGCCGCACGACCAGGGCGCCGAAGAGGCCGCCCGCGACCTGCTCGTGCGACAGCTGGTGGGAGTGGTACCAGAACGTCCCGGCCCGGCGGACGACGAACCGGTAGACGAAGTCCCGGCCGATCCGGACCGCGTCCTGGGTGACCCCGGCGACGCCGTCCTCGCCGCCCGGGACGTCCACGCCGTGCCAGTGCAGGGTGACCCCGCCGGGCACAGACGCGTTGACCAGCCGTACCTGTACGAGCTGGCCCGCCACGGCCGTGATCTGCGGGCCGGGGGAGCGGCCGTTGAAGGTGTACCCGTCGATCTCGCGGCCCGACGCCAGCCGCACCCGCTGCTCGCGCGCGGTCAGCGTCACCTCGACGTCCGGCCTGCGCGCCGGGTCGGCGACCAGGGTGGTGATGTCGCGGGCGGCCGCGGTCCGGTGGTGGTGCGGCCCGCCCGCCTGCCGGCCGCCGTCGGCGTACCCCATGTCCATGACGGAGT
>NZ_JBSFTC010000506.1:0-5349 GCF_053590415.1 Nonomuraea sp. NPDC003201 | reverse complement strand
GCCGCCTTCGGGCGGCTCCAGGCGTACCCCTGTGACCCGGCCGCCGTCGCGCAGCAGCTCGCCGACGCGCGCCCGTACGAGCTGGACTCCCCGCCGGTCGAGCGCGGCGAGCAGCGCCGCCGTCACGCGGCGCGGGTCCACCCAGGAGTCGCCGACGGCCAGCAGCCCGCCCCGCACCGAGGGGGCCAGCATGGGCTCCAGCCGGCGGCACTCGCGGCCGGTCAGCCGCCGGACGGGGAGCTCCAGCTTCTCCAGGTACGCGGCCAGCTCGTCCAGCGCGGCCAGGTCGTCCGCCCCGAACGCCACGTCGAGCGTCCCCTCGGAGCGCAGGTCCAGGGCCTCGGGGCCGGCCAGCCCCGCGTCGGCGGCCAGCTCGGCGGCGAAGGCGGGCCAGCGGCGCAGCGACGCCACACCGAGCCGCAGCAGCGGCACCTCCGTGTAGGTGACCTCGCTGACCGGCGCCAGCATCCCCGCGGCCGCGTGTGAGGCGCCAGAGGCGGGGGCCGGGTCCACCAGGGTGACGGGCCGCCCTTCGCGGGCCAGCCGCCAGGCCAGCGAGAGGCCGACGACCCCGCCGCCCACGATCACATCCATCCGCGCTCCCTTCGCCGGCATGATCCGGATCAGGTGTCTTGCGGTCGAAGGCCCGATGGCAGCCTTCCTCTCAGCCCGGTCACGGCCGGACTCCCGCGCGTCTTACGCCCCCAGCCTACGGCCTCGCTGCGACGCCCGGACACCGGCCCACGTTAGGGTCATGAACGTGAACGAAGTCGTGGTGGTGGGAGCGGGCCTGGCCGGAGTGCGCACCGTGGAGGCGCTGCGCGCACAGGGGTTCGGCGGGCGGATCACGCTGGTCGGCGAGGAGCGGCATCGCCCCTACGACCGTCCACCCCTGTCCAAGGCCGTGCTGTTCGGCGACGCCGACACCAGCTACGTCGACACCGACCTGGCCTCGCTCGACGTGGTGTTCCAGCCGGGGGTCAGCGCCAAGGCGCTGCGCGAGGGGGTCGTGGAGACCACCGAGGGCGAGCTCGGCTACGACGGGCTGGTCATCGCCACCGGCGCCGAGCCGATCAGGCTGCCCGGCGACGGCCCGCAACACGTGCTGCGCACGCTCGACGACGCCCACGAGCTCAGGGCCATGCTCGTCCCCGGCGCCCGCGTCTCGATCATCGGCGCCGGCTGGATCGGCGCGGAGGTGGCCACCGCCGCCCGCCGCGCCGGGTGCGCGGTGACCGTGATCGAGGCCGGCCCGGCGCCGCTCGCGACGGCCGTCGGCGCCGAGATCGGGGCCCGCACCGAGCGCTGGTACGACGGCATCGACCTGCGGCTCGACACCATGGTCGACTCCGTGGACGAGGGCGGCGTGCGGCTGGTGGGCGGCGAGTTCGTGGACGCCCACGTGGTGGTCACGGGCATCGGCGTGCGCCCGGCCGTCGAATGGCTCACCGGCGCCGACATCGACCTCCACAACGGCGTCGTCGTGGACGAGCACCTGCGCGCCTCCCTCCCGAACACGGTCGCCGTCGGCGACTGCGCCGCCTGGTGGTCGCGCCGCTGGCAGACCAGGCTCAGGGTCGAGCACTGGGACACCGCGCTCAACGCCCCCGAGGTGGCCGCCGCCAGCTTGCTGGGCGAGGACGTCGCGTACGATCCCGTTCCGTACTTCTGGTCGGAGCAGTTCGGACACATGGTGCAATACGCCGGTCATCATTTGGCAGGCGAGCGCCTGATCTACCGGGGCGAGCCGGAGGGCAAGTGGTCGGCCGTCTGGCTCACGGCCGACGGCGCCCTCGCCGCGGTGCTCGCCGTGGACCGGCCTCGAGACCTCGTACAGGGGCGCAGAATCATCGACGCGGGACACCGTCTCGACGCGGAACGCCTGGTAGATCCAGAAGTCTCTCTACGGGATTGTGTTGTTTGAGCAAGCACGGCATGTGGTAGTTGTGGTTTCGTGACGCTTTCTGTTGCACAGATCGACCGGGAGACCGACCAGCTCGTCGACGAGTGGCTCACGCTCCCCGAAGTGGCCTCGCGCCTAGACCTTCCGATCGGGCGGGCCAAGCAACTCCTCAAGGACCACAAGCTGCTCGGCGTACGCCGGGGGGGCGGCGGGCCACAGGTGCCCGCTGTGTTCCTCGATGGAAAGGACGTGATGAAGGGCCTGCCCGGCACGCTGACCGTGTTGCTGGACGCCGGCTACGACGATGTCGAGTCGCTGCGCTGGCTCTTCACCCCTGACGAGTCCCTGCCCGGATCGCCCATCGAGGCGATCAAGGCCGGCCGTCATACTGAGGTCAAGCGGCGTGCCCAAGCCCTCGGTTTCTGAAGCCCGCCTCTATCTCTGCACCGACGGCCGCCGCGACCGCGGCGACCTGGCGGAGTTCCTCGACTCGGTGCTGGCCGGCGGCGTGGACATCATCCAGCTGCGGGAGAAGGGTCTGGAGGCCCGCGAAGAACTCGCGCTCCTCGAAGTCTTCCGCGACGCCTGCGACCGGCACGGCAAACTGCTGGCCGTCAACGACCGGGCGGACGTCGCCCACGCCGCCCGGTCCGACGTGCTCCACCTGGGGCAGGACGACCTTCCTGTGACGGTCGCGCGAGAGATACTCGGCGACGACATCGTCATCGGACGGTCCACCCACTCCGTGGCCGAGGCTTCCGCCGCGGCAGCGGAGCCGGGCGTCGACTACTTCTGCTGCGGCCCCATCTGGCCCACGCCCACCAAGCCCGGCCGCCCGGCCCCCGGCCCGCCGCTGCTCCGGCACGCGGCCGCGCTGGAGACCTCGCGGCCGTGGTTCGGGATCGGCGGCATCGACCTCGCGAACCTGGACGAGGTGATGTCGTACGGCGTGCGCCGCGTGGTGGTCGTACGCGCGATCACGGACGCGGAGGACCCGGGCGCGGCGGCGGCGGAGTTCGCCAAGCGTCTGTCCTCCGCCTGACCGACAAGCCCCTGACCGACAAGCCCCTGACCGACATGAGCCCCTGACCGCGGCGGCCACCTGACCACAGGAGGCCGCCCGGCCGTACGGGGCCCTGTGACCCACGAGGCGCCCGCAATCACGCGGGCGCCTCCGAGTCGGAGGCCGGGCCCAGGGTGGCGATCCCCTGCCCAGGTCAGATCAGGTCAGGTCTTGCGGGAGGTGGCGGCGATGGCCAGCTCCGTCAGAGCCGCGCGCGCCTCCACCGTGATCGGCGCCTCGTCCAGCGCGGACAGCGCGTCCCCCAGATAGTCGCCGATCAGGTCCTCGCACTCCTGCAGCGCGCCCGTCTCGTCGATGATCTGCCGCAGCGTCTCCACCCCGTGCTCGTCCAGCCCGGGATCCCCCAGCAGCTGCCGGACGGTATCCGCCGCACCCGGGGACGCGGCCGCCAGCGTACGGGCCACGAGCATCGTCCGCTTGCCCTCCCGCAGGTCGTCGCCGGCGGGTTTGCCCGTCTGCGCCGGGTCGCCGAACACCCCCAGGATGTCGTCACGCAGCTGGAACGCGATCCCCACCCGCGTGCCGTAACCCGTGCACAGCTCGTCCATCCAGGGCGCGAGCTTGCCGCCGGCGAGCACCAGCCCGAGCCTGAGCGGCTGCTCCACCGAGTATTTGCCGCTCTTGAACAGCGCCACCCGCAGCGCCGACTCGAACGTGTTCTCGCCGTGCGCCTGCTCCAGCAGGTCGAGGTACTGGCCGCACATCAGCTCCGTACGCATGTGGTCGTGCACGGGCTGGGCCGCCGCCAGGGACTCGGGCGGCAGGCCGCTGGTGCGCCACATCTCGCCCGACCAGATCAGCAGCAGGTTGCCCAGCAGGATCGCCGCGCCCTCGCCGAACTGCTCCGCGGACCCGTACCAGGCGGACTTCTCGTGCAGCGCCTGGAACCGGCGGTGCGCGGACGGCATGCCCCTGCGCAGGTCGCTCTTGTCCATCACGTCGTCGTGCACCAGCGCGCTGGCCTGCAGCAGCTCCAGCGAGGCCGCCGCGGTGAAGATCGCGGGCACGTCCGTGCCGCCCGCGCCGCGCCAGCCCCAGTAGCAGAACGCCGGACGCAGTCGCTTGCCGCCGGCCAGCAACTCGTCGGCGGCCGTGCGCAGCGGCTCGAGCTCGGGGTCACCGGGGGCGGGCAGCTGTCGTTCGACGAACTCTCCGAGGGCACGCTCCACCTGTGTGCGGAGGGTGTTCATGCCAACGGCGTCAGTGGTCATGCCTTGAGACTAGTGGCCGCGTGCGGGGGATCGGATGTGCAGGTGTCCCAATAGGGGCATCTGGGGTGGCGTGGACGGCGATGTGCCGCTCGTACCGGTGACATGGCTGTGGCGGCAGGGGTGACACGGCCGTGACCTTGAGTCGGCGAGGTCCCTGTAACCTTGGCACATGGCGCTTGGTCGACCCTCCATCCTGCCCGATCGTGTTCCCACCGTCCGCGACATGCTCGCCGCCGGTGGCCGGTCGTTCTCCTTCGAGTTCTTCCCGCCGAAGACCGACGAGGGAGAGCGGCAGCTCTGGAAGGCGATCAGGGAGCTGGAGTCGCTGCGGCCGACGTTCGTGTCGGTGACCTACGGCGCGGGCGGCTCCACGCGCGACCGCACGGTCGACATCGTCGAGCGGATCGCCCACGACACGACGCTCACGCCCGTGGCGCACTTCACGGCGGTCAACCACTCGATCCGCGAGCTGCGTCACCTGGTGGGGCGCTTCGCCGACGCCGGGGTGCGCAACATCCTGGCCGTCCGCGGCGACCCCCCTGGCGACCCGACGGCCGAGTGGTTGCAGCACCCCGAAGGCGTCCTCTACGCCGAGGAGCTGGTGCGGCTGATCAGGCAGGCGGGCGACTTCTGCGTCGGCGTCGCCGCCTTCCCGTACAAGCACCCGCGCTCGCCGTCCATCGAGAGCGACACCGAGTTCTTCGTGCGCAAGTGCGAGGCGGGGGCCGACTACGCGATCACGCAGATGTTCTTCCGCGCGGACGACTACCTGCGGCTGCGCGACCGGGTGGCGGCCAGGGGGTGCGACACGCCGATCATCCCGTGCATCATGCCGGTGACGCAGATGAGCACGATCGCGCGCTCGGAGCAGCTGTCGGGAGCGCCGTTCCCGGCGGAGGTGGCGGCCCGCTTCGAGGAGGTCGCCGACGACCCGGCGGCGGTGCGGCGGCTGGGCATCGAGCACGGGGCCGAGCTGTGCCGGCGGCTGCTCGACGAGGGCGCGCCGGGCATCCACTTCATCACCTTCAACCGCTCCAGCGCGTCGCGCGAGGTCTTCCAACGCCTCGACGCGGTGCCCCTTTCCGCCTGAAAACCTGTCGTTCTTTACGGCGGAGCACGGGCGGCGCCACCCGCCGCCCGTGGCCGGTGAC
>NZ_JBSFTC010000505.1:0-5352 GCF_053590415.1 Nonomuraea sp. NPDC003201 | reverse complement strand
TTGCCGTTGTCGCGGCTGTTGGTCTCGGCGTTGCCGTAGTCGAAGCAGCAGCCGCCGTTGTAGTGCGTGCCGTCGAAGATGGCGTACATGCCCTCGGGCTGGTCCCCCTTGGCGACGCCGTTGGTGTTGTTGTTGCGGTAGCCGGTGCCGGGGGCCACGAACACGCCGTACGCCTTGTGCCCGCCGACCATGGTGGGCGCCGCCGTCGCCACGGCGAGGTTGTCGTACCCGCCCGGGGCCGGGCCGGAGAAGCCGCCGGGGGGCGCCTGGGTCAGGTTGTTGCCGCGTCCCGACTGGTCGTAGATGACGGTGATCACACACGTCGTACGGGCGCAGAAGGAATCCTGCGCTGCGGCGTTGGCGTACCCGCCCGCGCCGAGCACGCCGATGTTCTGGGTGGCGTTGTCCGAGGAACGGCGTACCTGGTAGAGCGAGCCGTTGTAGGCGGCGTACAGGGCGCGGGTCGTGCTGTGCGCGGCCACGCACGGCGTGCCGCCGGCGGCGTAGATGTCGCACGACTGCGATGCGGCGGCCTGCGACGGGGCGGGGATGCCGGCCAGCAGGCCGGCGGCGAGCGCGACGGCTGCCCCGGCGGACAGCATCCCCTTTTTCACGTGCCGTAATCCGGACCCGACGATCATGATGAACCTCTGCCTTTCTCGGGGGGCACCGCGAATGCTGGAATTTCCGCGGGTGAGCTATTGATCAAAGAATCATGAAACGCGGCCATCGCATGTTAGCGTTAACATTTTATGCGCCGGGCGACCTCTGAAGGTGCGCAGCTTTGTGGGTTGACGGGCTCACTATGAATCGGAAGTGATCGTTAGTCAAGGTTTTCACGGCAACCATGAAAACGCCGCAGCCACGAAACGGAGAAGGCCACGCCAGGCCGCACTGGCAGTTCGGCATGACGGACGCCGTTGCCGCCGGTGAGCGGTCCGCTCGGTTCGGTACGGCGAATCAGCACTTGAGCAGCGCCTCGGCGACCTCGTCGTCCATCACCTGTGCCAGATGACCGGTACCGCGCGTGCGGCGGCCGTTGCCCCAGGCGATCTCCACGTCAGGCCACCAGCGCTCCCGCGGCAAGGCCCCGAACGTGCCCTGATGACCGGCCGCGACGGCCTCCTCCGCCTCCCGGCGGCGGGCCGCCGTCACCGCGGCCATGCCGTCGTACGTGCTGTGCAAGGTGGCCGGGTCGCCGGGCTGGGCGAGCAGCACCAGCTCACGGTCGATGGGCTCGTCGAGGGCCGACGCCCGCGAGGAGATGCGCACTTCGTCACTCTGCCACACGTCGTTCCGACGCCCGGTGGCTGTGATGGCCGGCCCCCGCCGACGTCGAGCGCGCCGAGGCGGCGGGTGCCTGCGTTATCACGGCCGCCGGCGACGGCCGGCGGGTGCTACAGGAGGGAGTCGGCGAGCGGAATCTTCTGTGTCCGGAGCGCGCCGGTCACCAGCCGGGCGATCCGCCGGGCGCCGTACGCCTCGAAGTGGGTGTGGTCGTTGCAGAAGAACTGTCCGAGCGGCCCGGAGGTGTAGTCGCCGTTGTTGGGGCACAGGCCCAGGGAGTTGTAGTAGTCGACGCTGAGGGTCTGCAGATCGATGACCGGGGAGCCGGTGGCGGCGCCGGCGGCGTTGGTCTGGGTGACGAAGCCGCGGTTCTTCACCGCGGTGCTGCCCGAGCAGGTGATGGCGGCGACGGCGGTGAGCAGGACCGGGTGGGCGCCGCGGGCCAGCGCCGCCTGCGCCATCGTCGTCATCAGCTCCTGGTAGCGCGCGGTGCCGACGTGGCGCGGGCAGGTCGTCGAGCCGTCGTTGATGCCGAACTGGATGAACAGGTAGTCACCGGCCTTCATGCCGGTGAGCACCTGCTGCCATCGGGACGAGTAGGTGGTGGAGCTGAGAACGCACTCGCCGTTCGAGCCGATGGTGGACGTCACGTTGCCCTCGTAGAGCCAGGTCTGGATGCTGCGCCCGGCGACGGCGAGGTTGTTGACCACGATGTTGCTGTGGAACAGCGAGTCGAATTCGGTGGCCCAGCCCACGGGGCAGGTGGCGCTGGGGTTTGCCATGGTCGAGTCGCCGGCCATCCAGACGGTCGTCGTCGCGGCGGCGGCGGCCACCGTGCCGACGCGGGCGCTGCACCCGGCCGGGCCGATCACCGCGGCCGAAGCGGCGCTCGGGACGACCAGCGACAGGGACAGCATCAGAGCGGAGACGATCAAGAAGCGGACCTTGCGCATGGTCTCTCCTGCCAGTCCGAGAGCGAGGGGGATGGGTCAGCACCAGGTCAGCGTCGAGTTGACACGGGTCACGTTGCTGATCGTGTTGTCGCTGCCGGTGCAGGGGCTCCACCTGATCGCGGTGTTGGTGACCGTCAGGTTCTGGAACCTGATGCCCGACGACGGAGCGAACTCCGTACGGGCCGCGATCCGGACCTCGCCGCCGCCGCTGACCGTGCCCGACACCCCGGCGATGACGACGTTGTAGCAGTTCTCCACCAGCACCGAGTTGTTGCCGGCGTTGGCGATGTCGACCCGGTCGATGGTGGCGCCGCCGCTCTCCGAGACGCAGAAGATGCCCCGGCCGCCGCCGCGTGCCTTGACGGTGCCGACCCGAATGTTGTTCGGGTAGGCGCTGCCGACCCGGCCGTTGCGGTTGGCCATGCGGAAGGCGGCGTACCCGGTGCCGGCGCCGGCGTTGTCGGCGTCGACGGTGCCGACCGTCGCGTTGATGGTCTGGTTGAGCAGCAGGCCGGACTCGCCGACGTTGCGTGCTGTCACGGTGCCGACGGTGAGACCGTCGACGCCGTAGGTCTCCATCGCGTGCGAACTGGCTCCTTGCACGTACACGGTGTCGACCCGGACGTTACGGGTCCACTGGCTGGTGTCGCCGCGGTTGTCGATGCGCACGCCGAGGCCCGCGCCGAGCCGCATGTCGATCTGGCCGAGCCAGACGTTCGTGACGTTGCGCAGGAAGATGCCGTAGATCGGGGTGCCGGTGACGTTGAGGTACGGGACCTCGATGTTCGCGGTGCCGCGGGAATAGATCGGCGCGTAGTCGCCCGAGCCCGAGCCGGTTACGTTGATCGTGCCGCAGACCGACAGGGAGGTGTAGCTCGGCAGCGAGATCCGGCTGCCGGCGCTCATCGTGCCGTTGCCGCGCACGACGACCCGCTGGATCGAGGTGCGCCCGGCTGTGAGACTGCCGATGCCGGCCTGGACCGCCGCCCGGAAGTCGGTGCCGGTGTAGACGCTGCCGCCGGCGCTGTTGCGGGCGGTCCAGGTGCTGCCGCTGACGGTCACCTGCGACTGGAAGGTGCCCTCTCCGCAGGCGGCGGCGGACACCGGGGCCGGGCCGAGCACGATGCCGGCCCCGGCGCCGGCCGACAGGATGGCGAGCGCGGCGACGATGCGGGCGAACCGGCGACGTCGTCCCTTGAGCGGGTGTGGCGCCGTGGTGGGGGCTGTTGTCATGGGATTCTCCGTTGGGGGTGCCCAGGTGGTGACGGCGTCCGTCGAGGCGCTGTGGGTGGCCGTTGCGGTGAGGAGCGTTGGCGCTTTTCTGGTACGCATGTTCTCTCCCGTTGATGGGGGGTGGGGAGATGGCGGCCGCGCTTCGCCGCCGGGCGCGCCTGACATTGATAAAAACGTTTCAAGTCGCCTGGTCAACGTGACCTTAAATATGGATGGTCATCGTGTCAAGCGGCCAGTCAGATGGCAGCGCAGGGCAATCGGCCGGCGGTTCGGAATTTTCTTGGGAGCAGGTGGGCGCGGACGGCCGTGATGGCCTCGCCACCTGCACGATCGCGGGACGCCGCAGTCGCTCCTGAGGAAGTGCGGGCAGGGCGCGAATACGCCGAGAACGGCTGTGCTGATGAATGCATTCAGGCGGAAGAATTGAATCCGGAGCCGACGTTCTGCCAGGCGACGCCGAGGGGCAGCGGGGGATCAGGCGCGCAGGGCGACGTCCCCGCCGGTTCGGGCGGGGCGTCGGGATGGTGCGGGGGCTACTTGCTCTGGCAGCTCTTCTTGCGGACCTCGTACCAGACGATGCCTGGAGCCTGGAACCGGATCGTGAAGCACTGGTTCTTCCTGGCCCCACCACTCGCACTGCAGCTTGAGCGCGGGGTCGGCGCCCGCGTGGTTGACGGTCTGGATGAGCGTCATGCCCTCCACCCGGTACGAGGTCGGCACCGGGTTGCCGTTGGCGTCCCTGGCCCAGGGCAGGTCGATCTCGGCGAGGTAGAAGTCGTTGTTGTAGATCAGGACCGTGCCGTCGTCCTCCTCGACCTCCAGCATGCTGCCCTCGGGGGCGGAGATCGGGAAACGGTACTCGGTCGGCGCCGAGGCGTCCTTGATGATGGTCAGCGCGCGGGCGATCTGGCCGGTGCGCTGGTGCGCGAAGGCCACGCTGGGCTGCTTGGCGGCGTAGGTGACCAGGCCGGGCAGCGGCTGGCTGCCGACGCCGTCGGCCTCCGGCAGGCCGATGCCGATGTCGGTCTCGCTGACGGTCGCGACCAGCGTACGGTCGGGGTCCGTCGCGATGGCGAAGGGTCGCTGGACGTCGCCGTCCGGGATCTCGGTGGGCGGGGTCGTCCTCAGCGGACGACGGGACGGCGAACGTCGGTAAATCGCCCAAACCATCAGTAACTGGCAGAATAGGGTCGCCAGCAGTGGTACGACGGGGGACACACACCAGGGATG
The DNA here is from genome assembly GCF_053590415.1 of Nonomuraea sp. NPDC003201. Taxonomy (NCBI): domain Bacteria; kingdom Bacillati; phylum Actinomycetota; class Actinomycetes; order Streptosporangiales; family Streptosporangiaceae; genus Nonomuraea; species Nonomuraea sp. NPDC003201. The sequence goes on along the minus strand of NZ_JBSFTC010000505.1, from coordinate 649 downwards.
AGCCGATGGTCGCCGCCGGTCCGGGTTCTTCCTGGCCGGGGGTGCGCATCGACGGCGCGGGCGAGGAACGCGGGACCCCGCCCGGCCTCACCACCACGCTGACAGGCCGGGGGACCGAGCTCGCCCACCTCGTGGACGCGATCGACGGGCGCCGGAGCGGGCCGCGGACGATGCTGCTGCTCGGGGAGGCCGGCACGGGGAAGACGGCGCTGCTGGAGGCCGCGGCCGACCACGCGCGCGGGACCGGAAGCCTGGTGCTGACCGCCCGCGGCTGTGAGGCCGAGGTGGAGCAGTCGTTCGCCGCCCTGCACCAGTTGCTTCTTCCGCTGCTGCCCGAGACGGACGATCTTCCCGAACACCAGCGGGAGGCGCTGAAAGCCGCGTTCGGGATCGTCGCCGCCACCCGGCAGCACGACCCGATGCCGCTGCGCGTCGGAGTGCTGAACCTCCTGGCCCGCGTCTCCCGGAGCCGGCCCGTCCTGCTGATCGCCGACGATGTGCAGCACTTCGACCGCGACACGCGCGACGTCCTCGGGTTCGTGATGCGCCGCCTGGCGACCCACGCCGTGACGGTGCTGCTCGCGGCACGGGGCCAGACGCCCCCGGACGGCCTCAATCCGGACCTGCCGGTGCTGTCCCTGGCGCCGCT
>NZ_JBSFTC010000504.1:0-5370 GCF_053590415.1 Nonomuraea sp. NPDC003201 | reverse complement strand
GGCGGCCGGCCGGGGCCCGGGCCGGACGGCGGACGGCCACCCGGTGAAGCTGCTGCTCAACATCGGCTCGGCCGGTGACCTGCGGCCGGGCGCCGAGGGGGTCGGGCTGTTCAGGACGGAGTTCCTGTTCCTGGACCGTACGACGGCGCCGTCGTTCGAGGAGCAGGTGGCGGCGTACGCCGAGGTGTTCGCCCAGGCGGAGAGCGTGATCGTGCGGACGCTCGACGCGGGCACTGACAAGCCCCTGCCCTTCCTCGGCCTGCCCGGCGAGCCGAACCCGGCCCTCGGCGTGCGCGGCCTGCGCGTCGACCGGCTGCTGCCGGACGTCCTGGACACCCAGCTCGACGCCATCGCCGAGGCGGCCCGCAAGACGGGCGCGGAGGCGTGGGTGATGGCGCCCATGGTCACCACGACGGCGGAGGCGACCGGGTTCGCGCGGCGCGCCCGCGCCAGGGGCATCGCCAGGGTGGGCGCGATGATCGAGGTCCCGGCGGCGGCGCTGCGGGCCGGGCGGCTGCTGCGGGAGATGGACTTCCTCAGCATCGGCACCAACGACCTGGCCCAGTACACCTTCGCCGCCGACCGCCAGCACTCCGCCCTCGCCGACCTGCTCGACCCGCGCCAGCCCGCGCTGCTGGAGCTGATCGCCATGTGCGCCGAGGCGGGGCGGGAGGCGGGCAAGCCGGTCGGGGTGTGCGGGGAGGCGGCCGGAGACCCGCTGCTCGCGCCCCTGCTGGTGGGACTCGGCGTGACCAGCCTGTCCATGGCCCCGGTGTGCGTCCCCGCCGTACGCGAGGCCCTGGCGGACCTCACGCTGGCCGACTGCCGCGAACGCGCCGCGGCGGCCCTCGCCTGACCGCGCCCCCACCGCGCCCCCGCCGCGCCCCCACCGCGCTCCCACCGCGCTCCCACCGCGCCCCCACCGCGCAGCGCACGCGAGATCCGCTGGGCGTCGAGGACGGCCCTCTTGGCGGCCGGTGAGAGCGTGGCGGGTGGCTCGCCGCCTCGCCCGGCCCGGCCACCTCGTCGATGCGGTCGCGCACCCGGCCCACGTCCACCCCGGCCGTGCGCAGCGTGTTGCGGATGGCGTCGTCCTCCGTCAGCGCGTCGAGGACGTCGAGCACGTCAAGGTCGGGGGCGCCACGCTGACCGGCGGCGTCCATGGCCCGCGCCAGGACCTCCCTCGCCGAGGCGGACAGCAGCCGGCCGCCGTCCACCCGCTGCACGCCGGGCCGGGTCGGCGGCCAGGACTCCGTGCCGCCGGACACCCGGCCCGTGAGCTCTTCGGACCCTCTGAACGGGGCCCCACCGAAAAACGACATCGCATGTCGATTCGGGGGACCCCCACCGCGAAGGCCGAACGTCACACCCAGCGCCAGGCAAAACCGGGCCAGGTCAGGGACGTCTGCGCAGGCCCGCGTCGCCCAGCTCCGGCGGCTGCCAGCCCCGGTCGGCGGGGTTGAGCGTGACGCCCGGCGGGACGATCTCGTCGATCCTGTCGAGCACGTCGTCCGTCAGGCGTACATCGGCGGCCGTGAGCTGACCCTCCAGGTGTTCCATGGTGCGCGGCCCGATGATGGCCGACGTCACTGCCCGGTGCCTGATCGTGAACGCGATCGCCAGCTCGACCAGCGTGACGCCCGCCTCCTCGGCCAGCACGGCGAGCTGCTCGACGGCGTCCAGCTTGCGCTGGTTGACCTCCTTGGTCAGGTCGTACCGCTCGGGCAGCCGGGACGCCCTGCGCGTCTGCGGCTGCTCCTGCCCCTTGCGGTAGCGGCCGCTCAGCCAGCCGCCGGCCAGCGGGCTCCACACGATGACGCCCATGCCGTACTTCTCCGCCACGGGCAGCATGTCGGCCTCGATGCCGCGGGCGAGCAGCGAGTACGGCGGCTGCTCGCACACGAACCGCTCCAGCGAGCGCCGCTCCGCCGCCCACTGGGAATCGACGATCTGGTGGGCGGGGAAGGTGGAGCTGCCGATGTAGCGGACCTTGCCCTGCCGTACGAGGTCGGTGAGCGCGCCGAGGGTCTCCTCGATGTCGGTGGCCGGGTCGGGCCGGTGGATCTGGTAGAGGTCGATCCAGTCGGTGCCGAGGCGGCGCAGGCTGTTCTCGACCTCCTGGATGATCCAGCGGCGGGAGTTGCCCCCCTTGTTGGGGCCCTCGCCCATGGCTCCGTGGACCTTGGTGGCCAGCACCACGTCGTCGCGTCTGCCCGACTTGGCGAGCGCCTGGCCGACGAACTCCTCCGACTGGCCCTGGGCGTAGACGTCGGCGGTGTCGATGAAGTTGATCCCCGAGTCGAGCGCGCGGTCGATGATCCTGGCGCACTCCGCAGGGTCGGACTCACCCCACCCGCCGAACATCATCGCTCCCAGGCAGAGCGGGCTTACTTTGAGTCCAGTACGTCCAAGTACGCGGTATTCAGTCACAGAAGTCACTCTGTCCCAATGGCGGCCTTGATGGGAGTGTCCCCGGAGACGAGTTCCAGGGTCCTGCGGGCCGTACCGGGGGCTTCCAGCAGGGCCGCGATGACGGCGGCCACGTCGTCACGGGGCACCGCCCCCGGCGGGACCTCGGGGGCCAGCCGCACCAGGCCCGTGCCCGGCTCGTCGGTCAGCCGGCCCGGCCGCAGGATCGTCCAGTCGAGGTCGCGGGCGCGCAGGTCCTCCTCGGCCTGGGTCTTGGCCGTGATGTACGCGGCCCAGACCTCGTCGCCGCCCTGTGGCGCTCTGCCCGCCCCCATGGAGGAGACCTGGATGAACCGCCGCACACCCGCGCGCTCGGCGGCGTCGGCCAGCAGCACGGACGCGGCCCGGTCCACGGTGTCCTTGCGGGCCGCGCCGCTGCCGGGACCGGCTCCGGCCGCGAAGACCACCGCGTCGGCGCCCTCGGCGATCGCCGCCACCTCTTCGACGCTCGCCCGCTCCAGGTCGCACACCACGGCCTCGGCTCCGGTGGCCTCGATGTCGGCGACATGCGCGGGATTGCGCACGATGCCCACCGCGCCGGACTTGAGCCGCTCCTCCAGAAGCAGGGCGATCTTCCCGTGACCACCCGCGATGATGATCCGCATAATCCCTCATGGTGTCATGGACCCATGAGCGAGTTTCCGGAGGCCCCGACGCCAGCGTTCCTGTTCGACCTGGACGGCACCCTGATAGACAGCGTTTACCAGCACGTCATCGCGTGGCGGCAGGCGTTGTCGAGCATGGGGATCGACCTGTCGGTGTGGCGGATCCACCGGCGCATCGGCATGAGCGGCGGGCTGTTCGTCAGCGCGCTGCTGCGCGAGACCGGGCTGAAGCTGACGCGGGAGCAGATCGAACAGTTGCAGACCACGCACATGGAGGCGTACGAGCAGCAGGTCCACTCCGTCCGGCCGCTGCCCGGCGCGGCGGAGCTGCTGTCGGAGCTGTCCTCGCGCGGCGTGCCGTGGGCGATCGCCACCAGCGGGTACGCCCGCACGGCGCGGCTCGCGCTGGGCATGCTGGGCCTGCCGGACGACACCCCGATGATCACGCGTGACATGGTGCGCCGGGCGAAGCCGGACCCCGACCTGTTCCTGGCCGGTGCGGCACTGGTCCAGGTGGACCCCGCGCATGCCATGGTGGTGGGCGACAGCGTCTGGGACCTGCTCGCCGCCCGCCGGGCCGGCGCGCTGGGCATCGGGCTGCAGTCCGGTGGGTACGGCAGGGACGAACTCGAACGCGCCGGCGCCTTCAGGGTCTACTCCGATCCGGCTGACATGCTGTTCAGGCTCGACGAGCTGGGCGTCCGACAGTCCGACTGATGCTGGAATATCCCCTGGAACCACCGAGCTGGATCATGCGTATCCCCCACAAAGGAGCTTGAGATGGACTTGGCAGACATCGGCGTCACCGGCCTGGCCACCATGGGGCGCAACCTGGCCCGCAACCTGGCCAGGCACGGATACGCGGTAGCCGTGCACAATCGCACATATGGGCGCACCCAGCAGCTGGTCAAGGAGTTCGGCGGGGAGGGCACGTTCGTCCCGTCCGAGGACCTGGCCGCCTTCGTGGCCTCGCTGAAGCGGCCACGCCGGGCGATCATCATGGTGAAGGCGGGGGCGGGCACCGACGCGGTGATCGACCAGCTCGCCGACCTGATGGAGCCGGGCGACATGATCGTCGACGGCGGCAACGCGCACTTCGACGACACCCGGCGGCGCGAGGCGGCGCTGCGCGAGCGCGGCCTGCACTTCGTCGGCACCGGCATCTCGGGCGGCGAGGAAGGCGCGCTGAACGGGCCCAGCATCATGCCGGGCGGCTCGAAGGAGTCGTGGGAGGCGCTCGGCCCGATCCTGCAGGACATCTCGGCCAAGGTGGACGGGGTGCCGTGCTGCGTTCACGTCGGCCCCGACGGTGCCGGACATTTCGTGAAAATGGTCCACAACGGCATCGAGTATTCGGACATGCAGCTCATCGCCGAGTCGTACGACCTGCTGCGCCAGGCCCTGGGCGCGACCCCGGCCGAGCTGGCCACGGTGTTCCGCGAGTGGAACCGGGGCGAGCTGGACTCGTACCTGATCGAGATCACCGCCGAGGTGCTCGACCAGGTGGACGCCGAGACGGGCCGGCCGTTCGTGGACGTCGTGGTGGACCAGGCCGAGCAGAAGGGCACCGGCCGGTGGACCGTGCAGAGCGCGCTCGACCTGGGCGTGCCGGTGACGGGCATCGCCGAGGCGACCTTCGCCCGCGCCCTGTCCGGCCACCCGGAGCAGCGCGCCGCCGCCGCGTCCCTGCAGGGTCCCGGCCTTTCCGGGGTCGGGGGGAGCGAGCTGGTCGAGGACGTGCGGCAGGCCCTGTACGCGTCCAAGATCGTCGCGTACGCGCAGGGCTTCGACCAGATGGCCGCCGCCTCCCGTGAGTACGGCTGGGACGTCGACCTGGGGGCCATGGCCACGATCTGGCGTGGCGGGTGCATCATCCGGGCCAAGTTCCTGGACCGGATCCGGGCCGCGTACGACGCCAACCCGGCCCTGCCGACGCTCCTGGCCGACCCGACCTTCGCGGCCGCGCTGGACGCGGGGCAGGAGGCCTGGCGGCGCGTGGTGACGACGGCGGTGCAGATCGGCGTGCCCACGCCCGGCTTCTCTTCGGCGCTGGCCTACTACGACGGCCTGCGCCGCGACCGGCTCCCGGCCGCGCTGATCCAGGGGCTGCGCGACTACTTCGGCGCGCACACCTACCGCCGGGTGGACAAGGAAGGCTCCTTCCACACGGACTGGTCCGGCGACCGCACCGAACACCCGGCCTGACCCACACCCACCACCACCGCCACCCACGCCGGACCGCCGCCCCGCCGCCCCGGCGGCCCCGGCGGCCCCGGCACCCGGCACCCGGCACCCG
>NZ_JBSFTC010000503.1:0-5414 GCF_053590415.1 Nonomuraea sp. NPDC003201 | reverse complement strand
CAACGGCCAGGACCGCGCCGGCGACGGCGATCAGGACGTGCACGCCGCGCCAGCTCCAGGCGGCGGCGATCGAGCCGGACAGCAGCGGCCCCAGGGCGATGCCCAGCCCCAGCATCGCGCCGTAGCGGCCGGTCACCCGGACGCGGTCCGGGCCGCCCGGGTAGGCGTGGCCGAGCATGCCCAGGCTGCCCGCCAGCATGGCCGCGCTCGCCCCGCCCTGCACCAGCCTGGCCACGACGAACATCACGGTGTTCACGGAGAGCGCCGCCAGCACGGCTCCGGCCGCCAGCGCCCAGGTGCCGGCGACGTAGGCGCGCCTGCGCCCGTGGTCGTCGGCGAGCCCGCCCGCGACCAGCAGGAGCGCGGACAGGCCGAGCGAGATCGAGTTCAGCATCCAGGCGGGACCGGTGGGACCCGAGCCGAGGTCGGCGGCGGCCTGGGACAGCGTGACCATCGGCACCGTGTAGTTGATCAAGGCGAGCAGCGCGGCGGCGCAGGCCGCCACGGCCACCGTGCCCGCCGCGTGCGGGGCCGCCGGGGCGGGAGCCGATCGGGTGAGTGTCACGGCGCCTCCTTGGTTCATTCATTGAACTGTGGAGGCACACGCTAACACGCCAAGGTTCAATGAATGAACTACCCTGGGGGTCATGGCGCTCGGCAAGAACTACGACGGCCAGGACTGCTCGCTCGCCCGCTCCCTGGAGCTGGTCGGCGAGCGCTGGACGATGCTCGTCGTCCGCGACGCCCTGTACGGCGTGCGCCGCTACGGCGACTTCCTGGCCCACCTGGACATCCCGCGGGCCGTGCTGTCCCAGCGCCTGACCACGCTCGTGGACGCCGGGGTCCTGCGCCGCCACCGCTACCAGGAGTCGCCGCCGCGCGAGGAGTACGTCCTGACCGAGATGGGGCAGGAGCTCTGGCCGGCCGCCCTCGCCCTGAGCAGCTGGGGCGAACGCCACCTGTCGGGCAAACCACGGCGGATCTTCTGCCACGTGCCCTGCGACACCAGGATCGACGGCTACGGCATGTGCCCGGCCTGCGGCGTCCGCCCCGAGCTGACCGAGATCGAGGTACGCCCCGGCCCCGGCGCCGACCTCCTCCGGGACGACCCCGTCAGCCGCGCCCTACGACGCCCGCACCGCATGCTCGAACCCCTGCCGCACACCGCCTGACGTGTCTCACCTCGCGTCCGCGAACCGCTCGGCGCCGTCGACCGCGTGCGGGGCCGGCGCCGCGGGCCCGGAGCCGCTGAAGGTGCCCTCCCGCCGTACGGTGTGCCAGCGCAGCCGCACGCCCAGCAGGGCCGTCGCCAGGGACTGGATGACCACGAGGTACATGAGCTGGCGGTAGACGAACTGCTGGAGCGGCAGCACCCAGAGCGCGGAGGCGCGTTCGCCGTCCAGGCGGAGCGCGTACCAGCCCGTCAGCGCCTGCACCACCACGAAACCGGCCCATACCGCGACGACCGGGAGCGGATCGCCCAGGACCGTGTTGTAGATCGCCATGAGGTCGACGACGGGGGCCAGCAACGGCAGCAGCACCTGGAAAAGCGCCAGGTAGCCGAGGCAGCGGCGGCCGAACGGGCCTGGTTCGAGGACGGCGCGCCGGTGCTTCCACATCGCCTGCACGGTGCCGTAGCACCAGCGGTAGCGCTGCTTCCACAGCTGGCCGAGCGAGGTCGGGGCCTCGGTCCAGGCCAGGGCCTTCTCCTCGTAGACCACGCGCCATCCGGCCCGGCACAGTGCCATGGTGAGGTCGGTGTCCTCCGCCAGCGTCTCCGCGCTCACCCCGCCCAGGGCCACGAGCGCCGAACGCCGGAACGCCCCGATCGCGCCGGGCACGGTGGCCATGCAGTCGAGCAGCTCGAAGGCGCGCCGATCGAGGTTGAAACCGATGACGTACTCGATGTGCTGCCAGCGCCCGATCATGCCGCGCCGGTTGCCGACCTTGGTGTTGCCGCTCACCGCGCCGACCGTGGGGTCGGCGAGCTGGCGGACCAGGTGGCCGATCGTGGCGGGTTCGAAGACGGTGTCGCCGTCCACCATGACGAGCAGCTCATGGGCGGCCTGGGCGATGCCGGTGTTGAGCGCGGCCGGCTTGCCGCCGTTGGGCCGGCGGATCACCCGTACGCCGGGCAGCCCCAGCGCCTGCGCCAGGTCGGCGGTGCCGTCGGTCGAGCCGTCGTCGACGACGAGGATCTCGAGCGGACCCTGGTACGTGGTCTCCACCAGCGACCGCACCGTCGCCTGGATCCCGGCCGCCTCGTTGTAGGCGGGCACGATCACGGTCACCGGCGGGGGCGCGGACCACACGGGCGCGCGGCCCTTGCGCCGCCTGCCGCCCCTGTTGCGGGCCGCGTGCACCCAGGCGAGCACGGCGAAGAAGCCGAGCCGCCCCACCGTGAGCGCTCCCGCGGCCAGCAGCACCCATGCCAGCACGCCGGCGAACGCCTCCGAAGCCCGCTGGGCCAGGTTGAGCGCGGAGCCGGCGAACCGTTCCGCGCCGCCGGCCGGCTGGTGCGCCGAGGGCATGCCGAGCGCGTGGGTCACCGTGACGGCGCGGTAGCCCTTGCCGTTCAGCTCCCGCAGGACGGCCCCGACGGCCTCGACGGTCTGCCGCCGGTCGCCACCCGAGTCGTGCATCATGACGACGGCGCCCCGGCCTCTGGCCGGCAGCGAGGACGCCACGATGTTCGCCGTCCCGGGGCGGCTCCAGTCCTTGGTGTCGAGGTCCGTCAGCGTGACGAGGTAGCCCTCGGCCGCCAGGGCCTTCATGCCGGCCCACTGCGGCCCGGAGATCGCCGCGGGGGTCGAGGAGTACGGCGGGCGGGCCAGCGTCGTGTGCAGCCCGGTCGCCCCCGCCAGCGCCCGCTGCGTCAGCGACAGCTCCAGCTTGAGCCGCCAGGCGGGCAGCGCCGCGAGGTCGGCGTGCGAGTAGGTGTGGTTGCCCAGCTCGTGCCCCTCGGCGACGATGCGCCGCGCCAGCTCCGGGTATTGCGCCACCTTGGAGCCGACGGTGAAGAAGGTCGCCTTGGCGCCGTACTTCTTCAGCATGTCGAGCACCTGCGGGGTCCACGCCGGGTCGGGGCCGTCGTCGAACGTCAGCGCGATGGTCCTGGCCGGCAGGCGGGCGCTGGCGGGCCCGTTCGCCGTGATGTTGAGGACGGGGCCGCCGTGCCGGACCTTCTCCAGCTCCGGGGTCGGGGAGTCCGTGGAGGGCGGAGGCGCCTGGGTCTCGCCGCCGACGTTGGTCACGTACCCGTTGAGCACCAGCGCGGCGGCGGCCAGCAGCATGCAGACGGCGAGTGGGAACCAGTGGCCCTTGGGGTCGGCCGGGGGTCTCGCGGTCGGCGCGGGCGGGTTGTGCGGCCGATCGTCGCCTTGCCGGGCGGTGTGGTCCTGCCAGGCGGGGAGCGGCGCGGCCGGCCAGACCAGCTTGTCGTGCCAGGGTGGGCCGTTCACTTCTTCGGGCCCTTCGTCCGGTTCGGATCGAGTCCCGGCGGCGTCCTGGTCGGGCCGGGCGCCTCGTTGTCCGCGGGGCCGGCTGTGGGATCGGCTGTGGGATCGGCTGTGGGATCGCTGCTCGGCGCCGGATCCGTGCTGGGCCGTGGCGTGGGCCGCGCCCGCTGCGTCGAGATCAGCCCGGACGTCGCCGACGGCCGGGCCCGGCCGGTGGCTCTGGGGGTCGGCCGGCCCGACGGCGGGCGGGTCGTCTCCGGGCGGGTCGCGGAGGGGGTCGGCCGCTCGGAGCGCTTCGGCGAAGGCGTCGGCGTGCGATCCGGCGAAGCCGTGCCGTCCGCCGCTCCTGAGCGGTCGCCCGGCCAGCCGTTCACCGAGAGGGTGGTGCTGGAGAACATTCCGGCGAGCACGACGGCGAGCAGCGCGAGAGCCAGGACGCTCGCCGCGATCGAGCCGATCATGATCAGCCTTCGACGCCGTCCACTCTGGTTGACGAAGACGGCTGTCGTGTTCTGTTGCTCAGGAGGCACGCGGAAATCGTAGTGACAGGGAGCAAACTAGAGAAACTAGGGCATTCTTGACATCAACCCCAAAGCAACCAGACATGCCCAGTCAGGGCCTCAGCCACGTGCCGAGGGCGGCCGTCAGCGTGACCGTGTCGGCGGGACCGGGGCCGGACGCCCACGCGACCGCTCCGTCCGGCCGGACGAGCGCCGCCGCCAGATCGTCGCGATCCTTCACGGTGGCCTCGACCACGTCCAGCGCCCCGCGCCACGGCCCCGCCGCCCGCTCGACCTCCGGCTGCGACGGCGCGTGGACGAGCAGCGCCCGCCCGCCCCCGCACAGCTCCGAGATCGTGCGGGTCTCCCCCGGACTCGTCACCAGCCGCAGGTCCGGGCAGGCGCGGCCGGTCAGCGGGTGCGTGGCCGGGTACGGGAACGCGTACCGGGCGCCGAGCCCGTTCAGCATCCGGCCGAAGTAGCGGTTGACGTCCGGGAGGTCGAGCAGGTCCGACACGATGTCGCGCATGGCCGCCACGTGCTCCCCCGGCAGCGACAGCGCGGACTGGGCGCGCGTGTTGTGCAGGACGGCGGCGCCGACGGGGTGACGTTCCGCGGTGTAGGTGTCGAGCAGACCCTCGGGGGCGCACCCGGCCACGGTGGCGGCGAGCTTCCAGCCCAGGTTGACGGCGTCCATGAGGCCGAGGTTGAGCCCCTGGCCGCCGCTCGGCGAGTGGACGTGGGCGGCGTCGCCGGCCAGCAGGACCCGGCCGATCCGGTACGTGACCGCCTGGCGCGCGCCGTCGGTGAACCGCAGCGGGCCGCGCACGCGCGCGATCTCGACGTCCACGCCCGTCACCCGGAGCAGGCTCTGGCGCATCTCCTCGGCGGTCAGCGGCAACCCGCGATCCTCGGGGAACCCGTCGAACTCGATCGTGGCCACCATCCCGGGCGCCCGCATCAGCCTGCCCGTGGAGGTCCAGCCCGACGCGGGGAGGCGGTCGAGGCCGGGGGCGTCGGTCAGGACCCGCCGTACGACGCTCGTGGGCTCGGTGCCGGGGAAGTCGAACCCGGCCAACTTGCGCACCGTCGAGCGTCCCCCGTCGCAGCCGACCAGGTACGGCGCGCAGAACCGCCGCTCCCCGGCCGGGGTGGCGACGGTGACGGTGACGCCGGAGTCGTCCTGTGCCAGGGCCATGACCTCGCACTCACGCATCACGACACCCTCGTCTCCAACGAACGAGGCGAGGACCCGTTCGAGGTCCCGTTGCCAGATCGGCGCGCCGACCCAGTCCGACTCCTCCTGCAGCGCGGGGTCGATCTTGAAGATCTGCGCGAAGTGCCCCTTCTCGCTGCCGTGGTCGCGCGCCTTGTCGGCAAGCCCCTGCTCCCGGTACGCGTCCAGGGCCCCGCCCAGCCCCCGGCGGCGCAGCGCCTCGGCGGCCAGCGGGCCGAT
>NZ_JBSFTC010000502.1:0-5433 GCF_053590415.1 Nonomuraea sp. NPDC003201 | reverse complement strand
GGTTCGCCGAGCCCCGGGTGATCGCCGCGTTCGTGGTGGCGGGCGTGGCGCTCGCCGCCTTCCTCGCGGCCCAGGCGCTCCGCACCCACCCGATGGTGCCGCTGGACCTGTTCGCCTCCCGGACCGCGACGGTCAGCGTCGTCGTCGGTTTCGCGTTCGTCGTGGGCTATCACGGGCTGCCGTTCGTGATGAGCCTGTACCTCCAGCAGTTGCGGGGCCTGTCCGCCCTGGCCGCCGGAGCGGCGTTCGCCCCGATGATGCTCGTCGGCGCCATCCTGACCCCCTTCAGCGCGCGCATCACCGAAAGGATCGGCACGCGGGCACTCATCACCACCGGCCTGGCCCTCATGACGGCGGGCCTGTCGGTCCTCGCCCTCGCGCCCGCCTCGACCCCGGTCTGGGCCCTGGCCGCCCTGATGGTCCCGATCGGACTGAGCGGTCCGCTCGTGATGCCGCCGATGACCGCCGCCCTGCTGGACGCCGTCCCGCCCCACCGGGCCGGGGTCGGCGGCGGCGTGTTCAACACCAGCCGGCAGGTGGGCGGTGCCCTGGCCGTCGCGGTCTTCGGCGCGCTGCTCGCGCAACCGGCCGGTTTCCTGCACGGCCTGCGTACCAGCCTGCTCATCGCCGCCGCGGCCACGCTGGCCGCCGCAGCCGCAAGCCGATTGCTAGGACCCGCCGCGACAGCGACGACAGGACGTACGGACGGCGATGTGACAGACGATCACGATCAGCGGTGAAACGATCGAGGAAGGAGTTGACCATGGACAGGCGAACTCTCGGCCGTGATCTCGAGGTCTCGGCGATCGGCCTCGGCTGCATGGGCATGAGCCAGAGCTACGGCCCCAACCCCGGCAGCCGGCAGGAGATGATCGGGCTCATCCGGGCAGCGGTGGAGCGCGGCGTCACGTTCTTCGACACCGCCGAGGTCTACGGGCCGTTCCGCAACGAGCGGTTGGTCGGCGAAGCCCTCGGCCCCGTCCGCGAGCAGGTCGTGATCGCCACCAAGTTCGGATTCGCGTTCGACGCCGAGGGCCGCCAGACCGGGCTGTCCAGCCGGCCCGAGCACATCCGGCAGGCCGTCGACGGCTCGCTCCGGCGGCTCGGCGTCGACGTGATCGACCTGTACTACCAGCACCGCGTCGACCCGCGGGTGCCGATCGAGGACGTCGCCGGAACGGTCAAAACGCTTATCCAGGACGGCAAGGTCCGGCACTTCGGCATGTCCGAGGCAGCCGCCGGCACCATCCGCCGCGCCCACGCCGTCCAGCCCGTGACCGCCGTGCAGAGTGAGTACTCCCTGTGGTGGCGCAGGCCCGAACAGGAGGTCCTGCCGGTCCTGGCAGAACTCGGCATCGGCTTCGTCCCCTACAGCCCGCTCGGCAAAGGATTCCTCACCGGCACCGTCGATGCGGCCACCACCTTCGACCGCGCCGACATCCGCGCGAGCATCCCGCGCTTCACCGCCGAGGCGAGGAAGGCGAACCAGGCGCTCGTCGATCTCCTGGGCGCCATCGCCCGGCGCAAGGGCGCCACACCCGCACAGATCGCGCTGGCCTGGCTGCTGGCCCAGCAGCCCTGGATCGTCCCGATCCCCGGCACCCGCCGGCCGGAGCGACTGGCGGAGAACGTCGCCGCCGCCCACGTCGAGCTCACCACCGACGACCTCGAACACATCGACGACGCCGCCGCGAAGATCGACATCCGGGGTGCCCGCTATCCCGAACACCTGGAACGCATGACCGGCCTGTGACCCGCCGCCACCATCCCGACCAGCAGAAGGAAAGGACATCCGTCATGACTTCATGGACCAGCGACGAACTCGCCCGTATCGGCACCGCGGAGGAGTTGCGGATCGCGCCCGTCCGCGACGACGGCACGCCGCGCACACCGGTGCCCATCTGGGTCGTCCGTGACGGCGACGATCTTTACATCCGCTCCTACCGAGGCGGCGACGGGGCCTGGTACCGGACCGCCCGGGCCGGCCACCGCGCCCACATCACCGCCGGTGGTGTCGACAAGGACGTCGCCTTGGCCGAGGAGAACGATCCCGGCATCAACGACCGGATCGATGCGGCGTACCGCACCAAATACCACCGCTACGGCAGCACCTACGTCGTGCCCATGGTCGCCGCCCAGGCCCGAGCCACGACCCTCAAGCTCCTGCCGCGACCATGACCGCCGCCGTGGGGCACCCGCCTCACGGCGCGTCGGCCGGAGGTGTGGGGTGTTTGGACGCCGGGCCCTCGGAGGCGACCCCGCCGCCTACCATCACCCCGCTCCCGGTCTCGGGCCCTACCTCCGGCCCGGACCCCTGCCCCCCGGCTCCAGCCTTTGGGTTTCGGCGCTTGGTTGTGCGCCGGGGGAGGGGTGGGGGTCAGCGGGCGGGGGTCAGGGTGCGCTTTCTGGAGGCGTAGATGTCGTCCACCAGCCCGTACGTGCGCGCCTGTTCCGCCGTGAAGATCCGATCCCGCTCGATGTCCTTCCTGATCTCCAGGATCCCCCGCCCCGTGTGCCGGGAAAGGATCTCCTCCTGCTGGTCGCGCATGCGCAGGATCTCCCTGGCGTGAATCTCCAGGTCGCTGCCCTGCCCGCGGCCGCCCTCCGCGTGGGGCTCGTGCAGCAGGACGCGGGCGTGCGGCAGGGCGGCGCGTTTGCCGGGTGAGCCCGCCGCCAGCAGGACCGCCGCGGCCGAGGACGCCTCGCCGATGCAGACGGTGTGGACCTCCGGCCGCATGTACTGCATGGTGTCGTAAATGGCCATCATGGCGGTGAACGAGCCGCCGGGGGAGTTGATGTAGAGGCTGACGTCCTGGTCGGGATCGAGCGACTCGAGCGTGAGCAGCTGCGCCATCACGTCGTTGGCCACGGTGTCGTCGATGGGGGCGCCGATGAAGATGATCCGGTCCTCGAAGAGCTTGTTGTACGGGTTCATCTCCCTCATGCCGTACGACGTGCGCTCCGTGAACGAGGGCAGCACATAGCGGCCGCTCATATCAGTTCATCCCTTCTGCGATGTGGTCGACGATGCCGTAGTCCAGCGCCTCCTGGGCGGTGAACCAGCGGTCGCGGTCGGAGTCGGCCTGGATGCGCTCCAGCGGCTGGCCCGTGTGGTGGGCGATGATCTCGGCCATCCGGCGCTTGGTGTAGAGCATGTTGTCGGCCTGGATCTGGATGTCGCTGGCCGAGCCGCCGATGCCGCCGAGCGGCTGGTGCATGACGACACGGGAGTTGGGCAGGGCGTAGCGCTTGCCCTTGGCGCCCGCCGTCAGCAGCACCTGCCCCATGGAGGCGGCGAACCCCATCGCCACCGTCGCCACATCGCACGGAATGAACTGCATCATGTCATAGAGCGCCATCCCGGCGGTCACGGACCCGCCCGGCGAATTGATGTAAAGCGTTATGTCGCGGTGTGGGTCTTCGGCCGCCAGCAATAGGAGCTCCCCGCAGAGCCGGTTGCAAATCTCGTCGTCGACCTCCTGGCCGAGGACGACGATCCGCTCTTTCAGCAGGCGCTGGCTGAGCTGGTCTGGCCAGGCCGCACGCTGGGTCTCCGTCATGACCGGTCGCCTTTCTGTGCTGGGTATTTCCGAGAAAAACGCTAGACCCGGCGGGTGTGAATTCTGGAATTATTTCGCTGGGGGCGCATTTCTCTAAGGGCGCATTCCACCGAGAGCGAATATCCATCGACATACAATCGCGGATGTGAGAAGGAACCTGCCCCGCCGATGGGCGTGCCTCATCCTGGGCGGCGCGCTGCTGATGCCGTACATGATGACCGGCGTCCTGATCGCGGCCCAGTGGCAGGGCCAGAGCGCCAACCTGCTGCTGCCCATCCAGATCGGCGTGTTCGTGGCGGTGCTGCCGGTGGTGGCCGTCACCGGCCTGTTCCTGCCGATCCGAGCCCTGGAGGTGAACGCGGCGCAGGGGCTGCTCGGAGCGCACGTCGAGACCCCGCCCAGGCAGGCGGGCCGCACCTGGCAGGAGCGGCGCAGGACCGCCGCCTGGTTCACCCTGCACCTGGCGATCGGCGGGCTGCTCAGCGGCTCCACGCTGGCCATCGTGCCGTTCACGCTGGTCACGCTCGCGCTGCCGTTCGCCGGGCGGGCGACCCCGATCATCGGCGTCGTCGTGGAGCCGGGATGGCCCGCGGTGCTGTGGCCGCTGGGCGGGCTGGCGCTGCTGGGGGCGCTGGTGGCGACGGTGGCGGGCGCGGGCAAGCTGCTGGCCAGGCTGGCTCCCGTCCTGCTCGGCCCCACCCCGGCCGAACGCCTGGCCGCCGCCGAAGAGAACGCCCGTACGCTCGCCGAACGCAACCGGCTGGCCCGCGAGCTGCACGACTCGGTCGGGCACGCGCTGAGCGTCGTCACCCTGCAGGCCGCCGCCGCGGGCCGGGTCCTCGACCGTGACCCGGAGATCGCCAGAAAGGCCCTGGCGGCGATCGAGCAGTCGGCCCGCACCGCCCTGGAGGACCTCGACCACGTCCTGGGCGTGCTCCGCGAAGACGACCGGGCCGACGACCGGGCCGACGACCGGGCCGATGACCGGGCCGATGACCGGGCCGATGACCGGGCCGATGACCGGGCCGATGCCCGGGCCGGTGGCCGTGGGAACGGCGGCGGTCCGGCCGGGCGGGGCAGGGCGCCGCAGGCCACGCTGGCCGACCTCGACGCGCTCGTCGCCGCCTCGGGCGCTCAGGTGCGGCAGGAGGTGGGCGACCTGTCCGCGGTGCCCGCCGTGGTCTCCAGGGAGGCGTACCGCATCCTCCAGGAGGCGCTCACCAACGCCATCAAGCACGGCCACGGCCCCGTACGCCTGGCCGCCGCCGTACAGGACGACGACCTGAGGCTCGAGGTCACCAACCCGGGACGGGGGACCGGCGGCGGCCCCGGAGGCAGGGGCGTGACGGGGATGCGCGAGCGTGTCCGGCTGCTGCGCGGCGAACTGGACGCGGGCCCCACGGAGGCCGGATGGAGCGTCACGGTACGTCTGCCGCTACGGTCGAGCCCATGACGCTCAGAGTCGTGATCGCCGACGACGAGGACCTCATCCGCGCCGGACTGCGGATCATCATCGACGCCGAGCCGGACCTGACCGTGGTCGGCGAGGCCGCGGACGGCGCCGCCGTCCTGCCCCTGGTCCGCCGTGAGCGGCCCGACGTCGTCCTCATGGACGTCCGCATGCCCGCGCTCGACGGCATCCAGGCCACCGAGCGCCTGCTGGCCCTGGACGCGCCGCCGAAGGTGCTGGTGGTGACCACGTTCGAGAACGACGACTACGTCTACGACGCGCTGCGGGCCGGGGCCAGCGGGTTCCTGCTCAAGCGCACCAGGCCGGACGATCTGATCAAGGCGGTCAAGCTGGTCGCGGCGGGGGAGTCGCTGCTGTTCCCGGCCGCGATCCGGGCGCTGGCCGGGCGCCGGTCCCCGGGCC
>NZ_JBSFTC010000501.1:0-5435 GCF_053590415.1 Nonomuraea sp. NPDC003201 | reverse complement strand
TCGTCGTCGGCGCGGAACACCAGAGGCGCCGCGCCCTGACCGCTGAAGCCCACCGCGAGCTTGCCGTCGGCGGCGATGTCCTTGGGCACCTGGGCCGCGATGGCGTCCACCTTGTCGGCCCGTACCCGGTTCTGGTCCGGGCTGAGGTTGATCTTCTTGCCCGCCACCACGGGATCCGTGGCGGCCGACGGCGCGGTGACTGTGGGCTCGGCGCCGCAGGCCGCGGTCAGCAGGAGGAGCGCGGGCACGACGAGGGCCCGCGCGAGCGAAGCGCGCATGTCATGACGTCCTTGGGGATCAGAGAACTTTGCTGAGGAAGGCGGTGGGCACGATGGTCCGCATGGCCTGCGGCAGGATGATCCGGAAGAGCCGCCGCGCCGGCGGCAACCCCAGAGCGGCCGCCGCCTCCCGCTGCCCGTGGTCCACCGACAGCAGACCGCCGCGGACGATCTCAGCCGCGTACGCGGCCTGATGCAGCGCCAGCCCCAGCACCGCCGCGGTCAGCGGCCCGATCAGGTCCATCGTCCCGAAGTCGAAGAACGCCGGCCCGAACGGCACCCCCACCGACAGCCGCGGGTAGAGCAGCGCCAGGTTGTACCAGAACAGCAGCTGCAGGATGAGCGGCACCGACCGGAACAGCCACACGTATGCCCAGGCCACCGACGACAGCAGCCGGTTCGGCGAGAGCCGCATCAGCGCCAGGACCGCGCCCATCACGAACCCGAGCGCGATGCCCAACGCGGTCAGCTCCAGCGTGAGCAGCACCGAGCGCACCACCGACGGCGCGAACAGGTACTGCCCGACAACGGGCCACTCCCACGCGGGGTTGGTGACCACGGCGCTGGCGACCATCCCCAGCACGACGAGCACGCAAGCGGCGCCCAGCCACCGCAGCGGACGACGGGCCGTCACCACCTCCAGCGGCCACCGCGCGTCCTGGCGGGCCGGTGACTCTACTTCAGGCAGCGTCATGAGCCGCCTCCGATCTCGATCACGCGGTCACTCCTCGGCGAGAGGAAGGGAGGGTTGATGACGAGATTTCGTGATCAGTGACATTGCGCGCTGGCGACGTGGCCGTGGTCCACGTGCGCGCGCCGGGTCAGGTTCGCGGCCTGGCTCATGCCCACGAAGCTACGAGCACATTCAGATAAAGTCAACATTTCCTACTGGATATACATGTATTATCCGACTGGTACCGTCCGAGACGCACAGGCACCCGGAAGGGCTTCACGACATGCACATGATCACGCAGTCGGAGATCGAGCGCCTGCTCACCCCTTCCGACTACATTGACCTCATCGAGGCCGCCTTCGCCGCCCATGCCCGTGGCGAGACCTCACCCAGCCGCCTGTCTCACCTCGACAGCCCGCCCGGCGAGTTCCACATCAAGGCCGCCGGGCTCGGCGGCGTGGTAGCTGTCAAGATCGGCGCCTGCTTCTATGACCGGCCCGCCACGCTGGGCCTGCCGAGCATCGTCGGCGTCATCGCCCTGTTCGACGCCACGAACGGCCAACCCCTGCTGTTCCTGGAATCGGCCACGGTCACCCGGCTGCGCACCGCCGCAGCCACCGCTGTGGCCGTACGCCACCTGGCGCTGCCCGACGCCGCTACCCTGGCCATGCTCGGCACCGGCGCCCAGGCCGCCGCCCACATCGCGGCCATCCGGGCGGTCCGCCCGATCGAGCGAATTCTCGTATGGGGCCGCGACCCGGCCAAGACCGCGCGCTTCGCCGCCGAACACGGCGCCGAGGCCACCCGCACTCCCGCCGAGGCCACCCGGCAGGCCGCCGTCGTCGTCACCCTGACCCCCTCCACCGATCCCTACTTGGGCTTGCGCGACGTACGGCCAGGCACGCTGGTGGCGGCGGTGGGCTCCGACGCGCCCGCCAAACGCGAACTCCACGACGACCTGCTCGCCGCCGCCACCCTGATCACCGACGTCACCCACCAGTGCGCCGCAGTCGGCGAACTCCACCACCGCCCGAAGACGCCGGTCAAGGCCGAGCTCGGCGAAATCGTCCTGGGTACCAAGACCGGCCGCGAGCACGCCGACGACCTCGTGGTCTTCGACTCCACCGGCACCGCCGTCCAGGATGTCGCCGCCGCGCAGGCGCTCTACACCGCCGCGATGAAGAACGGCGCCGGCCACCCGCTCCCCCTATGGGAATGAGCACGACGGCCGCCACCAGAGCGACCAGCAAGACGCCAGCCAGCGTCGTCACACGGATCCATCGGTCTGCCGAGAGGTCGAGCACGGCGGGAGCGATTCGGCCTTCCTCAGCCGCATCGGTGAGCTCGGCCGGCATGGTGATCATGCAGTCATGGCCCGTCTCCAGTTCCCGCACCTGTGCCGGGCTGCCGTTGGGCTGTATCGCTGGGACGGGCCGCCGCTTGATGCCCTCCGGTAGGCCGGCGACGCAGTGAATGTGCGTCTGCGGAATCGTGCGCACGGCCGGGTTGTCCAAGCGGACCGGTTGCCGGAAGCAGAGCACGGGCTGATCCGCCAACATCGCCCGCAGCCAGGCCACGTCCGCCGGGGCGGTGACCCCGAACATGCTCAGGGGCGGCGGCAACCTCCTGAACAGGCCGGCATCCCCTCCGTTGGCGTACTGCCCGTGCCGGGCCTGCGCCGGGAGGAGGTCGCGATGCTCGCCGGCATCAGCGCCGACTACTACCTGCGCCTGGAGCAGGGCGGCGACCGCAACCCCTCCGCGCAGGCCCTCGAGTCCCTCGCCCGCGTGCTGCAACTCGACGACGACGCGACGGCCTACCTGCTACGCCTCGGGCGGGAAAAGCCCGGCGGCGACGGCGGCCCGGAAGGAGACCGTCCCTCCGGGCGTTGCCAAGCTCGTCGTCACGCTTCCGCTCCCCGCGTACGTGGAGGAGCTCTACTTCGACGTCCTCGCCGCCAACACGCTGGCGACCGCTCTGTCACCGCGACTCGTGGCGGGGGGCAACCGCCTGCGGGACGTGTTCCTCGACCCCGCCGAGCAGGCCCTCTACCCGGACTGGGAGCACGCCGCGCAGGGCATGGTCGCCGGCTTCCGCGAATCCGTCGGCACCGACATGGACGACCCCCGATTCATCGAACTCGTCGGCGAGCTCTCCCTCGCCAGCCCTCTCTTCAGCAGGCTCTGGGCCCGCCACGACGTGAACACGTGCGAAGGCACCCCCAAGCACATCGACCACCCCCAGGTCGGTGGCCTGCGGCTGAACCGGGAGAGACTGGGCGTCAGCGGCGCCAGGCCAGACGCTCGTCGTTTTCCCTCGTGGATCACGGCTTCGGAACGGGTGGGCAGGGCCTCGTGGCCGACGACTTCGATATCTATGCCGAGGGCGAGAAGGTATGGAGGCGGCCGCGCGGCGGTTCTCTGCTCGACGACGCCAAAGGAGAACTCGCGCGCCCGCTCACCGGGCAGGGGGTTCGGCGGCGGACGGAGGCAGGGGCGGGGAGCCGGCGGCCACCAGGCCGGCGACCGGTCTCACCTTGCTGCGGGCGATCAGCCACCTACCGTCGTACTGCTCGAAGTCGTCCTCCACCAGGCCGATCGTCGTCCAGTCCGCCGGCCGCAGGTCGCCCTGAGCGGCGTTGGCCTGGTACCAGTGCCAGACCGTCGCGTACGCGGACACCCGGGGTCGGCCCGTGTCCCACTCGATGGCTATCTGGCCGAGCACGTGCGCCACCATCTGCTGGCGCCGGCGCGGGCCGTCCAGCATGAACGCGGTGCCGCAAGATACTCGACGGGCTGATCAACGAGTACACCGAGCCGCGTAGCCACTCCGGAGGACTCCCAGCTCAAGCCCTATGCGATGAATTTTGAAGCGGTACACCCCAAAGGCCGATGTTGATCATGGTGCGTGCGGGGTTGGTGCGCGCGAGCACGCACGGAGCACGCAAGCGTTAGACGAAAATTCTAGAACGCATCCGATCCCGCATAATCGCAGGTCAGACCATGATCAAAGCGCACCCCTGCAGGATTCGAACCTGCGACCGTCGGATTAGACAGTCGAGTCCCCAGAATTCGTGCGCGAGCCCTACCAAGGTTTGAGACAAGGCATTCTGTACATGTTCAGCAAATCATTGGCAACGCGATGCTTTCGATAAATCAAGTGTTGACCGCCAACGCGATCGAACGTAAAGACTAGATTAGGCGGTGCCGGGTCCTGACGGCGTGTGACGGGGCGGACGAGCACGTACCGAGCACGCCGGACGCCCTAATGTGATCATTGCCGGTGGTGCCACACAAGGAAACCTGTACCCCAAAACACTCCGGCACTACGTATAGATGACGGGCGCCGTGCTCGGCACGTGCTCCAACATCCGAACGCTCCGTCAGGCGCCCCATAGGCAAGTTATCTTCCGACTTGTGGAGGATTCCGCGGCTTTAACACCCACCGGTACGCGCTGCACGGTCGCCTCGAGACGGTAGCCATGGCAGACCACGGGGCACTCGCGAGTTCCTGCGGTCGAATTAACGGGCGGTCAGTTCTGTGACGTCGACCGCGTTCACCAGCGCCTGCAGCTCCGGCTTGAACCGGAGATCGAGCGGGTACGCCTCCTTGGCGGCGCCCTTCTGATTGATCATCAGGTTGTCGCCGGTGTCGTTGAACACGGTGGCCGCGTTGACGGCGTCCCATCGCACGCCGTCGAAGGAGCGCCACTCGAAGCGTCCGGCGAGCATCGCCTCCACGCCATGGTCGGTGAGCATGCGGGTCAGGCGGGCGCGTTCGCGGCCCAGTGCGTGCTCCATCGTGGCGCGATGGGGGGCGAAGGCGGTCTGGCAGTAGCGGACGGCCAGCCTGGCCAGGCCGGTGATGGCGCGCTGGTTGCCGCGGGCGAGGTCGTCGAGGGTGGCGGGCAGGGCTGTGTGTCGGCGCAATTGGTCCACTTCGCGGCGCACCCGGGAGGGCGGGGTGTCGGCCAGCGCGTCGATGCCGTTCTGCCGTCCGGCCTGGGCGTGGTGCGGGGTCAGGAAGTCGGGGAAGTAGGCCTTGATCGGCAGCAGCGTCCGCCGTACCGGCGTCAGCGGGCCCATCTCGGCCAGGTCAGCGCCGGCCTGCCGCCGCCAGCCGGTCATGTCCTCGCCGCCGCCGGGTCTTTGCAGCACGTGCAGGCTCATCGCCATTTCTCACAGCTCATCAATGCGCGAGGCGATGCGCACCCGGGCCAGAGCCTCACCGGTAAAGACGATCCTCAAGGTTCCCCCGGTCATGCCCGCATACTCCGTGGTGCGGATCACCAAGCGATCAACGCCCTGTCGACGGTGCTGGGAGCGAGACTGTGACCTGGGTGTTCCAGACCAGGCTGGAACAGGGTGACGCGCGGGAGCCTGGCGCTGTGAACTGGCCTGGACCGATCCCTGACAGCAACGGAAGGCATCCTTTCGATGATCGAACACGTGAGGCGGATCGCCGCCACCGCCGCGGCGGTGGCG
>NZ_JBSFTC010000500.1:0-5503 GCF_053590415.1 Nonomuraea sp. NPDC003201 | reverse complement strand
CCGGCGAGCGCGGCGCTCCGGGCTGGCCGCCGGGGGTGGCCGGGGCGATCACGCACTGCGCCGGGTACCGGGCGGCCGCTGTCTCCCTGGACGCGCTGACCGTCGGCATCGACGCCGAGCCCCACGAACCGCTCCCCGACGGCGTCCTGCCGGCCATCGCCCTCGACCGGGAGCTCGCCGCCCTGGCCCGGCTCGGCCCCGGCGTCCACTGGGACCGGCTGCTGTTCTGCGCCAAGGAGGCGGTCTACAAGGCGTGGTTCCCGCTGACGCGGCGCTGGCTGGGCTTCGACCAGGCCCACATCACCCTCACGCGTACCGGCACCTTCACGGCCCGCTTCCTCGTCCCCGGCCCGCGGGTGCTCGGGCGGGAGCTGACCGGCTTCGTCGGCCGCTGGCTCGCCGCCGACGGCCTGCTCGTGACGGCCATCACCGTACGCCCGGCGGAGCTGTACGGCCGGGTTTGAGGCCCCGGGTTCACCCCCGGGCGGCCTCCGCCTCCGGGGCGTCATGGTGCCGGCGGGCGGCCACGATGTCGTCGCGGTGCTCGCGGGCCCAGGCGTCGAGCGCGGTCAGCGGGTCGAGCAGGGTGCGGCCGAGCTCGGTCAGCTCGTACTCGACGCGCGGCGGGACCGTCGCGTAGGCGGTCCGGGCCACGAGGCCGTCGCGTACGAGGGTGCGCAGGGTGAGGGTGAGCATGCGCTGGCTGATGCCCTCGATCGAGCGGTGCAGCTCGCTGAAGCGGTGGATCCGCTGCCCGAGCAGCACGACGATCAGCACGCTCCACTTGTCGGCCACGATGTCGAGGACCTCGCGGATGGGGCAGTCGCCGTCGGCGGGGACGGGCACGGGAACGTTCAGGTACGGGCCTGACACCGGAGCGCCTCCTTCCCAGGCACACGCGTGTGCGTAACTGACATGAATGTACCTTCTTCCCGGTTACCTCTAGGGTTACCTATCCTTAGGTTGCATACAAGAAGTAACTATTAGGAAGTGACCATGTCTGTCTCCCCCTTCGAGACGCCGGCGCCGGTCGACGGCACCGACCAGCCCGACCCTCAGCCGGCCGGGCTCCCGACGCTGATCCCCGTCGGCACGGACGCCGCGCCGGTGTGCACGGACGGGGTGTGCTACCTGTGAGCGCGCAGGTACGGATCGACGTGTGGTCCGACATCGTCTGCCCGTGGTGCTACATCGGCAAGCGCCGCCTGGAGACGGCCATCGGCCGGTTCGAGCACGCCGACCAGGTCCAGGTGCGCTGGCACAGCTTCCAGCTCGATCCGTCGCACCCCAAGGGCGTCCGCGAGCCGGTGTACGACATGCTGGCCAAGAAGATCGGCGGGTCGGCGGCCCAGGTTCGGCAGATGACCGGTCAGGTCGCCGAGCTGGCCGCCGCCGAGGGCCTGACCTATGACTTCGACCGGGCGGTCTCGGTGAACACCCTGGACGCGCACCGGCTCGGCCAGCTCGCCGCCGAGCACGGCCTGGACGGCCCGATGCACGAGCGGCTGCTGCGCGCGCACCTGATCGAGGGCGAGACGGTCGACGACCCCGACACCCTGGTACGCCTGGGCACCGAGGTCGGGCTCCCCGACGAGGAGGTGCGGCGGGTCGTCGGCGGCGACGCGTACACCGGCGAGGTGGCCGCGGACGTCCGCGAGGCGCGCCGGCTCGGCGCCGGCGGCGTGCCGTTCTTCGTGCTCAACGACACCTGGGGCGTGTCGGGCGCCCAGCCGGCCGACCTGTTCCTGTCCGCCCTCCAGCAGGCGTACACCGCCGCCGGCGCGGCGGCCCGCTGACCGCTTTGCCCGCCCTTGGCGGCCGTTTCGTTACCCTGTGGAAGAAGCGTCCGGCACCGGGCTGGTGGCCTACTTCTCTCGTGACTGCTGGGGGGCGAGAGGATGGCGGTGAAGAGGTCCCCCGTCGCTGCTTCGGGGGACGAACGCCTTCGCGTGCTCACCTCGGTGTGCGCCGGTCTGAGCGACATCGAGGTGCTGGAGTACGCCCTTGATCAGGCGGTCGCCGACCTGCACGCGCTCGGCGGCACGATCCACTGGGCCGGGCCCGTCGGCAGCCGGGAGCCGCGACTGGTGTCCGCGTCCGGGCTGCCCCCGGCGATCCAGGAGGCGTGGGGCGGGACCCGGGACGTGATCATGCGGGTCCTGCGTGACGGGACGCCCGCCTGCCGCCCCGTCTCGCGTTCCGACCTGGACGGGGCAAGGCCCGTGACGGTGGTGGCCGTCCCGCTGCGCGGCCCGGGCCCGCCGTTCGGCGTGCTGTCCGTGCTCTGCGACGGAGCCGCCGAGCCGACCGGCGACCAGTGGGAGTTCCTGGGGTCGCTGGCCGGTTGGCTGGCCAGGCGGCTGGCCAGGACCGGCGCCGACTCGGGTACGAAGGGCTCGTGGTGGCCGGAGCACTCGGCCGACTCCGGCCTGCGCAAGGCGCTGAAAGCCGTCAAGATCGGGTCCTGGGACTGGAACATCCGCACCGGCGAGCTCTTCTGGGACGAGCCGGCGCTGATCATGCTGGGCATCGACCCCGCGACCGGGCCGCACCACATCGACACCTGGTCGAACATCGTCCACCCGAAGGACCTGCCCAGGGTGATGGCCGCGACCGAGGAGGCCATCCGCACCCGGGCCATCTACGAGGTCGAGTACCGCGCCTGCCGCCCCGACGGGACCACGGGCTGGATGCACGCCCGGGGCCGCCTGGTGCTGGACGAGCAGGGCGAGCCGGTCCGCATGGTCGGCACGGTCTGGGACACCACCGAGAGCCGCGTGGCCCGCGAGTCGGCCGGCCGCGCGCTGCGCGACATGAGCGACGCCTTCCTCGCCGTGGACCGCGACGGGCGGATCATGTTCGTCAACCTCGTCGCCGAGCGTCTCCTCGGGTCCAGCGACCTGAGCGGCCGGGTGCTGTGGGAGCTGACCTCGGCACACACGCCGGAGCTGCAGGCGATGTGCCGCCAGGCCGCCGCCGAACGCGTGCCCGCCAGCTTCGACATGCGCTGGCCGACCGACGACCGGTGGTACCACGTACGCCTGGTGCCGGTGCCGGACGGGCTGACGCTCTACCTCGCCGACGTCACCGACAAGCGGATGCAGGACGAGCAGCGCGAGGCCGCCGAACAGGCCGCCGCCGAGCGGGCCGCGCGGATCCAGGAGCTGACCCGCACCCTCGGCGACGCGGTGACGCTCCGCGACGTCATGCAGGTCATCGCCGAGCAGGTGCTGCCGCCGTTCGGGGCCGCGGGGCTGGCGGTCCTGACCCGGGAGGGCGATCACCTCCATCCGGTCGAGTCCATCGGCGCCCCCACCGACCTCCTCGGCGAGTTCCAGAACCGGGCGGCCCTCGTCCCCTCCGCCTACGCCGACGTGCTCCGGTCCCACGTGCCGATCTTCATCACGTCGACGGCGGAGCAGCGGCCGCCGGGTGCCGGCGGCGACCGTACGGCCGGTTCGCGCATGGACAGCTGGGCCATCCTCCCGCTGCGCGTGCCCGACCAGCCGATGGGCTACTGCGTGATCTCCTTCGACCGGCCGCACCAGTTCACCAGCGAGGAGCGCACCCTGCTCACCGCGCTCAGCGGGCTGATCGCCCAGGCCCTGGCCCGGGCCCGCATGTACGACCTGGAGCACACCCGCGCCCAGGAGCTGCAGCGCCACCTGCTCCCCCGCGCGCTGCCGTCCCTGCCCGGCCTCACCGCCGCGGCCCGCTATCTGCCCGGCGGCACCGTGGCGGTCGGCGGCGACTGGTACGACATCATCCCGCTGTCCGCGGACCGAGTCGCCCTCGTCATCGGCGACGTCATGGGACACGGCCTGACCGAGGCCGTCACCATGGGGCGCCTGCGCACCGCCGTACGCACTCTCGCGGACCTCGAACTGCCGCCGGGAGAGCTGCTCGCCCACCTCAACGACCTCGTCAGCGACCTCGGCGACGACTTCTACGTCACCTGCCTGTACGCGGTGTACGACCCGACGAGCGGCGAATGCTCCCTGGTCAGCGCCGGTCATCCGCCGCCCGCCCTGGTCCACCCCGACGGCACGGTCCGCGTCCTCGACGTGACGCCCGATCCGCCCCTCGGCGCCGCCGCGCCGCCCCTCAGCACGCACGAGCTGCGCGTGCCGGAGGACAGCCTGCTCGTGTTCTACACCGACGGGCTGATCGAGTCCTCCACCCGCGACATCGAGAGTGGCCTGGCCGAGCTCACCCGGCTCCTGACCGGCCTGCACGGCGGCCTCTCGGACAGCGACCTCGACCGGCTCTGCGAGTCCGTCATCGAGGCCATGCTGCCGACCCGCAGGCAGATCCCCGACGACGCCGCCCTGCTCATCGCCCGCACCCACCGGCTCCCGGCCGAGGACGTCGCCTCCTGGGCCCTTCCCGACAACCCGATCGCGGCCGGCGAGGCCCGCGAGCACGTACGCGACCAGCTCGCCCGCTGGCATCTGGACGACCTCGTCATGACCACCGAACTCGTGGCCAGCGAGCTGGTCGGCAACGTCATCCGGCACGCCAGGGGCCCGCTCCGGCTGCGGTTGCTGCGCAGCCGTACGCTCATCTGCGAGGTCGCCGACGGCAGCCAGACCACCCCGAGGATCCGCCGCGCCAGCGAGACCGACGAGGGCGGGCGCGGCCTCCAGCTCGTCGCGGCCCTCTCGCAACGCTGGGGAACCCGCTTCACCGCCGACGGCAAGTGCATCTGGGCCGAGCAGGCGCTCCCAGTGCCGGACGCGACCTGAACCTGAGCCGTCCGGCGCCTCCCCTTGGAGGCGCCGGACCTCTCTGGAGGCGCCGGACCTCTCTGGGGGCGCCGGACGGACCGCCGTCGGGCTCAGATCTCCTCGACGCTGCTCGGCTCTCGCCGGGACAGGTCGATGCCGAGCTCTTCCGCCGCGCGGAAGACGTCCTCGTCGGTGTCGCGCATCTCGATGGACGTGCCGTCGCTGGAGAGCACCTCGACGTTGAGGCACAGCGACTGCATTTCCTTGATGAGGACCTTGAAGGACTCGGGAATGCCCGGCTCGGGAATGTTCTCGCCCTTGACGATGGCCTCGTAGACCTTCACCCGGCCGATAACGTCGTCGGACTTGATGGTCAGCTGCTCCTGGAGCGCGAAGGCGGCGCCGTACGCCTCCAGCGCCCACACCTCCATCTCACCGAAGCGCTGGCCACCGAACTGCGCCTTACCACCCAGCGGCTGCTGGGTGATCATCGAGTACGGACCCGTCGAACGTGCGTGGATCTTGTCGTCGACCAGGTGCAGCAGTTTCAGGATGTAGATGTAGCCGACCGAGATGGGGTAGGGGAACGGCTCACCGGAACGGCCGTCGAACAGCTGCGCCTTGCCGCTGCGCTGCACCATCCGGTCACCGTCGCGGTTGAGGACGGTGTTGTCGAGCAGGCCGACGATCTCCTCCTCGTGGGCGCCGTCGAAGACCGGCGTGGCCATGTTGGTGCGCGGGGCCACCTTCTCGAAGCCCTTGTCACGCAGCCGCTC
>NZ_JBSFTC010000499.1:0-5511 GCF_053590415.1 Nonomuraea sp. NPDC003201 | reverse complement strand
CCGGATGCCGCCCGCGGCCCTGGCCGCGGGGATGTCGCGGAAGCGGTTCAGCTCGCGCAGCCGCGCCCGCAGGTCGTGGGCCAGTTCGGCGAGGGTGGTGTCCGGCGTGGGCGCGGAATAGAGGGGTAACTCGGTGGCGAACAGGCCGATGTGCTCCCTGGTCTCCGGCCGCCGGGTGGACATGGCGACCGCGACCGCCGGCTCGGCGTTGCCGTACCGGAAGAGCAGGGCGTGCACGGCCGCCAGGAACAGCTCGAAACGGGTCACCCCGACCCCCTCCCAACCGGACATCTCGCCCGTCAGGTCGAGCAGGACCGTCTCGCCGCGGCCGGCCGTCCGCGCGGTCCCGGCCATCCCGTCGATGACCACCGTCGGCCGGTCGCGCCAGTGCTCGTGCCAGTACGCCGCGGCCTCGGGCGGGATCGTGGCGGCGGCTCCGTACGGCATGGGCAGCGGCGGCAGGGGCCCGCCCGAGTAGGCCGCCGCCAGGTCGCGCACCAGCAGGTCCTTCGACATGCCGTCGAACACCAGGTGGTGCCCCACGAACAGCAGCAGATGCCGCGACGGCCCCACCTCCGCCAGCGTGAACCGCGCCAGCGGCCCCCGCCCCAGGTCGAACGGCCGCGCGATCTCCTCGCGCAGGAGGTCGTCCGCGTCCGCTGCCCGGACGAACGCGATCGGCGGCCGGTCGGCGGCGGGCACCAGGTGCAGCTCCCCGTCGCGGTCCTCGAACGCGCACCCCAGCACCGGGTGGCGGGCGAGCACCGACTCGCACGCCTTCAGCATCGCCCCCCGGTCCAGCGGGCCGTCGAACCACAGGGCGAACGGCATGTGGTACGTCGTGCCGCCGCCGTGCATCATCTCGGTGATCCACATGCCGTGCTGGGCCTGCGATGCCAGGACCATCGTCACTCCTCTGCCATACGGCGCAGTTCCCGCTTGATGACCTTGCCCGCGGCGTTCCTGGGCAGGGCGTCCAGGGTGAGCAGCACCGTGGGCAGCTCGTGCCCGGCCAGCCGGGTGCTCAGGAAGGCCCGCACGTCGCTGAGCGCCAGCGGCCCGGTGGCCACCACCGCGGCGGCCACCGCCGTGCCCATCACCGGGTGCGGCACCCCGAACACCGACGCGTCCGCCACGGCCGGGTGCTCGTGCAGCGCCGACTCGACCTGGATCGTCGAGACCTTGAACGCGCCCGACTTGATCACGTCGCTCTCCCGGTCGACGAGGTACAGGTAGCCCTCGTCGTCGAGGCGGCCGAGATCGCCCATGCGCACCCAGCCGTCCTGGAACGCGCTGTCCTCGCCGGAGTCGTAGTAGGCGCGGGGATGGGCGGCGGCACGCAGCCACACCTCGCCCGTCTCGCCTGGCGCCACGGGGGTGCCGTCCGCGTTCGCGATCCTGAGCCGGGAGCCGCCCGCCGCGCGGCCGAGCGAGCCGGGCCGGTCCGCGTCGTAGATCATGATGGTCTGCGCCGGGGCGGCCTCGGTGGAGGTGTAGTAGTTCGCGACGGTCGCGTTCGGGAACGCGGCGGTCAGGCCGGCGGCGACCGACGGGGGCAGCGCGGCGGCGGCCGAGCCGAGCAGCAGCACGCTGGACAGGTCGTGGCGGTCCTGCACGCGGGCGTTGAGAAGCTCGGCGGCCATCGCGGGGACGACGAAGACGGTGCCGGCCGCGTACTCCTCGATCAGGGCGGCGAAGCGGGCCGGGGTGAAGAGCGGGAGCGTCACCACCGCAGGGGCGGCGGTGAGGGAGTGGAGCAGCATCACCTGGCCGGCGTTCGTGCCGATGGGGAAGGCGTGCACCAGATGCCGGGAATGGGCGAACGGGCGGCGTTTGGGGTGGACGGGCGGGGAGGTCAGGTTCGCGTGGGTGGCGGCGACACCCTTGGGTCTGCCCGTCGTGCCGGAGGTGTAGAGGATCTGGGCGAGCGAGAGCGGATCCGGGGCCTCCGTCTTCTCGCGGACGGCGGGTCCCGACAGGAGCGTTGCCAACGGGATGAGGGCCGGCCCCGGAGGGAGCGCCGGGCCCCCGCCGCCGTGGACGACCGTCGTGGCCCCGCAGTCCTCGATCATGTACGCCAGCTCCGGCGGGGCGAGCCGGTCCGAGAGCGGCACCGCCACGCCGCCAGCCTTCAGCACGGCCATCCAGCTCACCGCGTAGTCCAGCCACTCGCGGGCGCCGAAGACCAGCGCGACCCGATCGCCCTTGAGCGGTCCTGGGAGCGCGCGGGCGGCGGCGGTGGAGCGCTCGTCCCACTCCGCCAGGGTCAGGCTGCCCTGGCCGGCGACGATCAGCGCGGTGTGGTCGGGATCGGTGGCGGCTCGGGACGTCAGGAGATCGGGCACTGGAAGGGCCGACGGAACCACCCCCAGAATTTTTTTCGTCGTGCCGCTTGACGCTAGAAAAAATGCACACATGCGTCAAGCCCTTACCTATAGGCGCTTGCCGACGTCTGGCACCGCGTGACACACTCGCCCCGGATTCCCCGACGAGGGAGGGTTCACCAGGTGCTGATGGATGGGGAGCTTCGCGAACGGCTCGCCGACATGATCGCCAAGGCCGCCGACGGGGCGGTCGATCCGGCCGAGGTGCTGTCCGGGCAGACCCGGCTGAGCGATCTCGGCGTCACTTCACTGGCCTACTTACGACTGATCGACGCGGTGGAGGCCGAGTTCGGGGTGGAGCTCGACCCCACGGCCATCGACAGCCTGGACGCGCTGGTGGACTACGTCCGGCTCCATGGCTGACCCCGGTGAGGTGCCGGCCAGGGACGGGCCGCTGACCTGGGGGCAGCAGGACATCTGGCGGGCGGTCGTCGCCGCCGCGCCGCAGGAGCGCTACCTCAACATCGCCCGGGTCTTCGCCGCGCCCAAGCGTCCGGTGAGCGTGGAGCGCGCCGCGCTGGCCCTCGAACGGCTGGTCGCCCGGCACGAGTCGCTCCGCACCCGGCTCACGGGGCCGCGCGACGCGCCGCTCCAGCGGGTCTGGCCGTCCGCGTGTCCCCCGTACGAGGTGGTCGAGTCGGGGCCGACCGAGTCGGGGCCGACCGAGCCGGGGCCGGTCGGGTCGGGGCCGGTCGGGTCGGAGTCGGCGGCGCTCGGCTCCGGGGCGGTCGGGTCGGTTCGGGCCGAGGAAGTGAGCCCGGTTGCCGCCGGGGAAGCGAGCTCGGTTCTGGCTGAGGAGGTGGGCGAGCGGCTGGCGGCCGAGCCGTTCGCGTACTGGGAGGAGTGGCCGCTGCGGGTGGCGTTCGTGGTGGCCGGGGGATATGTCCGGCACATCGTCCTGGCCCTCTGCCATCTCGCCGCCGACGGCCACGCGGCCGAACTCGTGGTCAAGGACTTCCGCCTGCTCCTGATCCGGGACTCCCTGCCACCCCTGCGCAGCGCCACACCCCGGGAGCTCGCCGCCTGGCAGCACTCGCCCGAGGGGAGGCGGGTGTCGGGGGAGGCGATCGGGTTCTGGCTGGAGGAGTACGCCCGGATGGACCCCGTGCCACCGTCCTCGCACGTACCGGGGGAGCCGCGTTTCGTGGAGGCCACCATGCGCTCGCCCGCGCTGGCCGCCGCCGCGCAGGAGGTCGCCGCCCGCAACCGGGTCAGCTCCTCGACAGTGCTGCTCGCGGGCGCGATGCGGGTGGCCGGAGGGCTGACCGGGCAGCGGTTCTGCGGGATGCGGGTGATCGTGAGCAACCGCTTCGCGGCCGGGCGGCGCGACGTGGTGTCCACGGTCTCGCAGGAGGCGCTGGTGGTGCTGGACCTGCGTACGGAGTCCTTCGACGCGCTGGTGCGCCAGGCGTGGGGGACGGCGCTGCGGGCGTACCGGCAGGCGCAGTACGACCCGTACGCGATGGAGGAGGCGGTCAGCCGGGTGGGGCCGGGGATCCGGTCGTTCGGCTGCTTCAACGACCAGCGGCTCGTCCAGGAGGACGGCCAGGTCGCCGCCCTGGAGGGCAAGACCGAGGTGGCCAGGACGGACGCGATGGACCGCAACATCTGCGACTTCCGCCTGCACGTGGGCGGCGAGCCGGGCCGCATGGAGGTCTCCTGCTACGCCGACACCGCCCTGCTGCCCCCGCCGGGCATCGAACAGTACCTGCTGGACCTGGAAGCCCTGATCGTGGAGGCGGCCCGTACATGAGCCTGTACGCGGAGGCGACGTCGTGCGCGCAGGGGGAGGAGCTCCGCTTCCGGCTCCTCGACGACGGTGGCGGCCCGATCGTGGTGGAGGACGTGCCGTCGGGCCGGGCCGTCATGGAGGACGTCTTCTCCGGCGGCCCTTCCTGGACCCTGAAGGTAGGCGACGACTGGCCCAGCTCCCTCTATCGAGCCATTTATCGCGACACCAGCGCATATTTCGTCGTACGTAGCTCTGTGCCCGCTTCGCCCATCCTCGTGTCGATCCCGTTCCCCACCTGGGAGGCGTACAACCGGCCCGGCGTCCCCGGCGAGGGCCTCTACCAGTCGGAGCAGCCCGACCGCGCCGTCAAGGTCACCTTCGACCGGCCGGGCGCGGGGCCGCAGATCGAGGAGTGGGAGCTCGGCCTGCTCCGCTGGCTCGGCCCGGCGGGCTACACCGTCGACTACTGCTCGGGCCTGGATCTGCACGGCGGCCTCGATCTCCTTTCCCGCTACCGGCTCCTGGTCATCAACGGCCATGACGAGTACTGGTCGTGGGAGATGCGGGACGCGGCGGAGGCATTTGCCCGCCGTGGCGGAAATATCGCCATATTCTCCGGCAATACCTGCTGGTGGCAGGTCCGCTTCGAGGACGACCTCCGTACCATGGTCTGCTACCGCGACGCCACCGCCGACCCCATGGCCGCCACCGACCCCGGCAGGGTCACGGTCGAATGGCCGAGCGACCCCGTCAACCGGCCCGAGAACACCCTCACCGGCCTCACCTTCAGGAACGGCGCCGGCTGCTGGGTGGACTCGCGCGTCATGTCCGAGGAGTCCTACACCGCCAGATTCGCCGGCCACTGGGTCTTCGAGGGAACGGGGCTCGCGGACGGCGACACGTTCGGGAGAGGCGCGATCGGCTACGAGACGGACGCGGCCGACCTGGAATGGGTGGCCGGCGTCCCCCGGGCGACCGGCCGCGACGGCACGCCCCCGTCCTTCGTCGTCCTCGCCACGGCCGACCTGTCCCACTGGCGCCGCTACGGCAAGGGCGGGGCCGCCACCATGGGCCTCCACCGCCTCGGGGCGGGCACGGTCTTCAACGCCGGCACCATCAACTGGGGCAACACCCTCGACGACCCGACCCTGGCCGCCATCACCCGCAACATCCTCAACCGCCTCTCCCACCCACCCACCACCCCCACCTGGGACCCCATCGGCCCCACCCCGCCGGTGGCCATCGCGGCCGCTTCGCCGCCCTCGGCTCCTGCTCCACCTGCGGCCCTCGCCGACGCGCCCAGGTCACGTCGAGGCGTCCGTGAACCCCGAAGGCCGCGTGCTGAACCTCTCCTTCGCTCCCCGTGCCCTGCGCATGAGCAGCCAGGACCTGGCC
>NZ_JBSFTC010000498.1:4632-5512 GCF_053590415.1 Nonomuraea sp. NPDC003201 | reverse complement strand
TACTGGCTCTCCGACGACCGCGCCCCCGATTTCGCCAGGCTCGTGGACATCCACCGCAAACCCGGCTACGACCCCGCCGAGCTGTTCATGAACCCGCGTGACCCGTTCGTCAAGCTCCGCGCCGCCACGGCGCTGGCCAAGAAGAAACTGGGCTTCCGCTACACGATGCCGGTGGTGCCGCTCGACCCGGCGCCGGTCCGGGGCAGCCACGGCCGCCTGCCCGACAGCCCCGACGACGGCCCGCTGATCATCGGCCCCCTCGACCGCGACCGCTACGAGGCGACCGAGGTCAAGGAGCTGCTGGCCGGCCTGGCCCGGCGAAGCCGCTGACCGCGCACCTCGAAAACGCCTGGTTGGGCCGGTACAGCTGCTGATCTAAGGCGACGACCGTCCGCTGTGGCAGGGGCACGACCGCTTCCAGGACGCGCTCGCGGCCCTGGTCGTTCGAGCCGCGGCCCGGCACGGCTCCGCGCTGGCTGTGCGTGTGCCGGACTTCAGCCCGGGGGTCGAGCGCACGCTGGACGCCCTTCGGTCGCTTCCCGATGCTCCTGTCACAGCGATCCACGGTGACCTCGTGCCGCCCAACATCCACACCGACGCCGCCGGCCGGCCCGTCGCCGTCCTGGACTTCGGCTTCTAGACGAGGACGGGCACTTCCGGTGGTGTGCCGAACAGCTGCGCCACAACACCGTGGTCTCGTGACCACGGCCACTCGTTGATCGCTGAGCCCCTGTGGCTCGCGCGGCCCCCGATCGGGGCCGCGCGAGGGTGGGGACGGTTGGCCTCAGACGCGGGTCCAGCGCTGGTTGGTTCCTCCGTTGCAGGTCCAGATGCGCATCTTGGTGCCGTTGGCGGTGCCGTTGACGTCCAGGCACTTGTT
>NZ_JBSFTC010000498.1:0-4534 GCF_053590415.1 Nonomuraea sp. NPDC003201 | reverse complement strand
GCTCACCCGCGGCGGTCGACGTCCACTGCTGGTTCGGCTGACCGTTGCAGTCCCAGATCTGCGCCTGCGCGCCGTTGGCCTGCGAGGCTCCGCTGACATCCAGGCACCGGCCCGACCCCGCACCCTTGAGCGCGCCCGTACCGCCCGGTGTGCTGGTCAGTTCCTTGACGCGGATGTTGCGGAACGACACCACGTCGCCGGACCCGTGGTTCTGGATGCCGATGTAGCCCTGCTGGAGCGAGCGGACCGGATCGGCGTTGGTGAAATCATTGATCTTGGTGCCGTTCAGGAACACCTGCAGCCGCTCACCCTCCACCAGCAGCTCATAGGTGTTCCACTGACCCGGCGGGTTCAGCGCCGCGTCGCGGGCGGCGATGTCGGCGGCCTTGAACCCGTAGATCGCCCCGGTCGTCTTGTCAGAGGTGTCGGTCGCGTCGATCTGCACCTCATATCCGGTGTTGAGCGCCGCGTCGGGGTCGCTGGTGGCCGGGAAACCGACGATCACGCCGGAGTTGGAGTCGCCGGTCATCTTCCAGTCGAGCTTGACGGAGTAGGAGCGGAACTCCTTGGCGTTGTACCACAGCATGCCCATGCCGCCCTGGGAGGTCAGCGTGGCGTCGCTGTTGGCGAACGACCCCGGCCCGGCCTGCGACCAGCCCGTCGTCGAGCCGTTGTACAACGTCGTGTACCCGGTCTCCGGGCGGCAGTCGGCGTTGGTGGCCTTGGCCGCGTACCGGATTCCGCCGAGCAGCAGCGTGCGGAAGTTCGGATCGGCGTACGACTCCTTGGTGTGCCCCAGGCCGGTGTAGAACGCGCGGCCGGAGGACTGGGGGTGGCACCAGGTGATCGGGTGATCGCCCATGCCCCCGCCGCTGTAGCTGCCCTCGTCCAGGCTCTGCAGCACCCGGACGTTCGGCCGGGGGTTGGTGCGGTAGTTGTACCACTCGTCGGTACGTGACCAGGTCGCCCCCAGGTGGGCGGTCGCGGCGTGCGCCCGGTCCTCGTTCCGTACGGTGGCCTGCTGGATGGCCGGGTGGTTGTTGAACCAGGCTCCCATCAGCTGCCCGTAGTAGGCCCAGTTGTACTCGGTGTCCGCGGCCGAATGCACCCCCACGTAACCGCCCCCGCCGTCCACGTACGTCTGGAAGGCGGCCTGCTGGTTGTCGTTCAGCACGTCACCGGTGGTGCTGAGGAACACCACCGCCTTGTACTGGGCCAGGTTGGCGGTGCTGAAGGCGTTCGCGTCCTCGGTGGCGTCGACGGCGAAGTCGTTGGCGGCCCCCAGGTCGCGGATGGCCTGGATCCCGTTGGGGATCGAGTCGTGCCGGAACGCGGCCGTCTTGGAGAACACCAGCACCTTGAAGGCGGCGGCCTGGGCGGGGATGGCGGGGATCACCGTCGCGGCGGCGATGATCGCCACCGCCGTCATTGACAGGCGTCGCAGCACGGATGTCTTCCGGTCGCTCCCCGCGATGCGCCCGAGCGCGGCGGGGGTGAGATGTCGCAGCATGGGGTGTCCTTTCAGACGCGGGTCCAGCGCTGGTTGGTTCCTCCGTTGCAGGTCCAGATGCGCATCTTGGTGCCGTTGGCGGTGCCGTTGACGTCCAGGCACTTGTTCGCCCCCACCGCCGTGATCGTGCCGTCGGCGTTGAGGCGCCACTTCTGGTTGTTCTGCCCGTTGCAGTCCCAGATGATCACCGCGGCACCGTCCGCCGTCCCGGCCCCGCTCACATCCAGGCACTTACCGCCATAAACCCGCAGCTCACCCGCGGCGGTCGACGTCCACTGCTGGTTCGGCTGACCGTTGCAGTCCCAGATCTGCGCCTGCGCGCCGTTGGCCTGCGAGGCTCCGCTGACATCCAGGCACCGGCCCGACCCCACACCCTTGAGCGCACTCGTGCTCCCCGAGGGCGGGGTGCCGGTGTCGAGAGTGAAGGCGTCCACGTCGAACAGGTAGCCCTGTCCGGTCGGGCCGCGGAAGACCAGATAGAGCGTCGTGGTGCCGGCCGGCGCGCCGCTGAGGTTCGCCGAGACGTCGGTGAAGGTGTCCCAGCTGCCGGTGCTCGCCACGTTCACCGTTCCCAGCAGTGTGCCCGTCGCCGAGCCCGCGCGCACCTCGATCCGGCCGCCCGCGCCGGCCGACGAGACCCGCGCGGTGATCCTCGTCGCGTTGCCCAGGTTGTACGGCTGGAAGGAGATCCAGTCGCCGTCGTCGGTGAAGCCGACCGTCTTGCCGCCTTCCGAGGTGGCGTGGTCGGCCGTCTGGATGCCCTGCTGGGCGCCGAAGTGCTCGGCCTGCCGGTGCCGAGGCTGGAGCGTACGGTCGCTGGTGGAGGTCAGACCGCCCTTGTCGGTGTAGGAGGCCACGAAGACGCCGTAGATGTTGGCCGCGGCGTCATGCTCACCGTCCACCGGCACCGAGATGGAGCCCGAGCAGCCGGTCTTGGAGGTGATCTGGTGGCGGTGGCTGTCGTGGCCGAGGAAGTAGGCGACGGTGACCCCGGCGCAGTCGATCGTGCCGTCCTCCGGGTCGGTGACGGTGACCTGGAAGGGCACGGTGTCGCCGAAGGAGAACAGCTGCCCGTCGGCAGGCGTGGTGAGGGTGACCGTCGGCGCGGTGTTGCCGACGTTCACGATCACGCTCGCCGTGCCGGTGAGACCCTGCGGGTCCCGGACCGTGAGCGTCGCCGTGTAGGCGCCGTTCGTGGTGTAGGTCTTGCTCGGATTCGCCGCCGTGGAGGTGGTGCCGTCGCCGAAGTTCCACGAGTACGTCAGCGCGCCGCCCTCCGGGTCGGAGCTGCCCGCCGAGGAGAAGTTCACCGTCAGCGGGCCCGGTCCCGACGTCTTGTCGGCGGACGCCTTGGCGATCGGATTGCGGTTGGCGCTGCCGATGTACTCGATTCGATACAGCGCCTGGTTGTTGTTGCCGTCGCCGTAGTCGAGGACGTACAGGGCCCCGTCAGGCCCGAAGGCCATGTCCATCACCTGCGTCCCCGTCCAGGGGAACGCCGAGATCTCCCCGTAGGCGCCGTCCGCCTTGACCTCGATCGCCTTGATCCAGCGCCGGCCGTACTCGCCGGCGAAGAACCGCCCGTCGAGCGTCTGGGGGAACTTGACGGCCGAGTTCAGGTTGGGGTCGTAACGGTAGACCGGACCGCCCATCGGCGACTCCGACCCGGAGCCGAACTCCGGCGGGCTTCCGGCGTCCCCCGCGTACCTGATCCACGCCGGCTTCGCCGCAGGCAGCGTGGTCAGGCCGGTGTTGCGGAAGGAGTTGTTGGTCGGGCCGCCCGCGCAGTTGTACTTCGGGCCGGTGCCGTTGGTGGCGAAGTTCCATTCGTTGTAGGTCTCGCTGGTGGTGTTCGCGCCCGTGCAGTACGGCCATCCGTAGTTGCCCGGACCGGTGATGCGGTCGAACTCCACCTGCCCGCTCGGCCCTCTGTTGGAGTTGGTCACCCCCGCGTCCGGCCCGTAGTCGCCGAGGTAGACGATGCCGGTCGCCTTGTCCACGCTCATCCGGAACGGGTTGCGGAAGCCCATCGCGTAGATCTCCGGCCGGGTCTTCGCCGTCCCCGGCGCGAACAGGTTGCCGCTGGGAATCGTGTAGGTGCCGTCGGGCTGCGGCTTGATGCGCAGGAGCTTGCCACGCAGGTCGTTGGTGTTGCCGGCCGAGCGCTGGGCGTCGAACTGCGGGTTGCGGTCGGTCCGCTCGTCCAGCGGGGAGTAGCCGCTGGACTCGAAGGGGTTGCTGTCGTCGCCGGTGGTCAGATAGAGGTTTCCGGCGGCGTCGAAGTCGATGTCCCCGCCCACGTGACAGCACTGGCCGCGGTCGTTCTGGACCCGCAGGACCACCTTCTCGCTGGCCAGGTCGAGCGTGTCGTCCGCCTTGAGGACGAACCGGGACAGGTGCAGCTCGCCCTTCCACTGGTCGAACTGCGCCTGCGAGCCGTTGGTCGGCGCATCACCGTTCGGCGTGCTCAGCCGCGGCGAGTAGTAGAGCCAGAGGTACCGGTTGGAGGCGAAGTCGGGGTCCACCGCCACACCCTGCAGGCCCTCCTCGTCGTGGCTGTAGACGTTGAGCCTGCCGGCCACCTTCGTGTTGCCGCTGACGTCGGTGACGCGCACCGTGCCGTCGCGCGCCGTGTGCACGACCGACCGGTTCGGCATCACGGCCAGCGACATCGCCTCACCCAGCTCGGCACCTCCCGACGCGAGTGACACCTGCTGGTAGTCGGCCGCCGGGATGGCGAGGGCGTTCGCCGGGGAGGCGTCGAGCGCGAGTGCTCCGGGAGTGATCAGCGCCATCGTGGTCAGCAAGGTGAGCCACGGACGTCGGGACATGAGTGTTCCTCTGCTGTCGAACCGATTCGAGTCAGGGAGGGCCCGGCTTCCCGTCCCCCGAGAGTGGGCGGGAAGCCGGGGGCTCGTCGCCAGACGGTGTCAGGCGCGGGCCCACTTCTGGTTGGTGGCGCCGGTGCAGGTCCAGATCTGCACCTTGGTGCCGTTGGCGGTGCCGTATCCGGACACGTCCAGG
>NZ_JBSFTC010000497.1:0-5516 GCF_053590415.1 Nonomuraea sp. NPDC003201 | reverse complement strand
ATCGCCCCCACCCGGCACGTCTCCGTCACGCTCGACTCGCCCGGGTCGAGGGCTTCGGCGACCGAGTGGTGGGAGTCCCTGACGGCGGCGGACGGGGCCAGCCGCACGGCCACCACGTCACCCTCCCGGACGCCGCTCTCCCGCAGGGTGCCGGCGAGCGCGCCGGCCCGGTCCCAGAGGGCCGCGTACGAGACCACCTGGTCGCCGCAGCGCACGGCCACGGCCTCCGGCGTCCGGCGCACCACGTCCGCCACCAGCTCCAGCACCCCGTCCGCGACCGGCTCGGCGGGACCGTCGGCCAGCTCGGCCATCGCCTTCTCGTCCAGCCAGGTCCACGCGGGAAGCCGCGAGATCGGCGTGTCCGGCCTGGCCACGGCCCCGGCCAGCAGCGTCAGGTAGCGCTCGGCGATCGTCGCCACCTCGCCGGCCTCGAACACCGCGCCGTCGTAGCCGAAGCAGATCGCCAGCTCCTCCCCCGCCGGCCAGACCTCCACCAGCAGGTCCACCACGATCTGCTCGTGGCGTCCCTCGAAGTCCGACACCCGGACCCCGCCGTACGCCCGGTCCTGCCCGGCGGCGTAGTCCTGCAGGATGAACACGGTCGGCAGCAGCGTCTCGACGCCGCGCGCCAGTCGCTCCAGCAGCGGCGCGGGCCGGCCCATCGCGTCCAGCACCACCGCTTTGACCCGCCCGAGCAGCTCGGCGAACGTCGGATCGCCCGCCAGGTCGCCGCGCAGCGGCAGGGTCTGGGTGAGGTAGCCGACCATCCGCTCCAGCTCGACCCGGTCCCGCCCGGCGACCACGGTGCCGACCACCATGTCGTGCTGCCCGCTGTGCCGGAACAGCAGCGCCTGGTAGGCCGCCATGAGCACCATGAACGGGGTCGCCCGGTGGGCCACGGCCAGCCGCTCGACCTCGGCGAGGTGCCGCGCGCCCAGCCGTACCCAGTGATAGCCGCCCTCCCGGACGGCCGCGCGCGCTCCCGGACGGGCGAAGGGCAGCTCGGTGACCGGTGGCGCGGCCAGCGCCTCGGTCCAGTACGGCATGGCCTTGTCGGCCCTGCGCCGCTGCCAGCGGGCGTAGTCGCTGGACTGGATGCGCACGTCGGGCAGGCGGGCGGGGCGGCCCTCGACGGCGGCGGCGTAGTGCTCGCCCAGGTCGTCGAGCATGATCTCCAGGGAGTGCCCGTCGGCCAGGATGTGGTGCAGCGTCAGGCACAGCACGTGATCGTCCGGGGCGACCTCGACGACGGCGACCCGCAGCGGGACGCCCGCGGCCAGGTCGAAGGCGGCGTTGGTGCGCTCGGCGACCAGCGCGCCCACCTGCTCCCCGGCCGCCGTCAGCCACTCGATCCGCGGCGACCACCCGGCCGGCCCGGCCACCGCCCAGGGCGTGCCGTCCTCCTCGGTGAAGGCGGTGCGCAGGCTCTCGTGCCTGGCCACGAGCGCCCCGACGGCGGCGGTGAACGCATCGCGGTCGAGGGGGCCGCGCAGGCGTCGTACCAGGTACATCGTGTACGAGGCGTCGCCGGGCTCCAGCCGCTGGAGCATCCAGAGCCGTTCCTGCGCGGGCGACAGCGGCGCCCTCATGACCCGGCCGCCAGGTCGTCGAACAGCCCCTGGAGCTCCTCGGCGCTCAGGCCGTCGAGCTGGTCGCGCAGCGCGGCGACGTCGGCCAGGCTGAGCTCGGCGTCGTCCATGTCGTCGAGCCGGGCGGCGAACCCGGCGATCGTCGGACGCTCGAACAGCACGACGATCGGCACCTCGAGGCCGTACCTGGCTTGGACCCTGGCGATGATCTGCGTCGCGGCCAGGGAGTGGCCGCCGAGCTCGAAGAAGTCGTCGTCGGCGCCGATGGGCTCGGTGGCGCCGAGCACCCCCGCCCAGATCTCGGCGAGGTCGGACTCGACCCCGGCCGCCGGGGCGCGGAAGGCGGCGGTGCCGGGGCGCGTCCACGACGGGGTGGGCAGGGCGGCGCGGTCGAGCTTGCCGTTGGGGGTGAGCGGCAGGGACGTCAGGGTCGTGTGCCGGACCGGGATCATGTAGTCGGGGAGCGCGGCGCGCAGTCGTTCGCGCAGCGCGGCCCAGTCCACGGCCTGTGCCCGCGGGACCAGGTAGGCCACCAGCCGCCCGTCGCGGACGGCGGCCGCGGCGTCCCTCACCTCGGCGGCCGATCGCAGGGCCGCCTCGATCTCGCCCAGTTCGATGCGGAATCCGTGCACCTTGACCTGCTGGTCGGCGCGGCCGAGGTACTCCAGCCGGCCGGCGGGCGTGATCCTGGCCAGGTCGCCGGTGGCGTACATGCGGGCGCCGGGGACGCCGGCGTACGGGTCGGGCAGGAAACGCGCGGCCGTCTGGCCGGGCAGCCCGTGGTATCCCCGGGCGACCCCCGCGCCGCCGATGTGCAGCTCGCCGGCCTCCCCGTCGGCGACCGGCGTCCCGTTCCCGTCCAGCAGGTGGAGCGAGGTCCGCCCGATGGGCGAGCCGAGATCCACGGCCTCGGGTCCCGGTCGCACCCGGCCGGCCGTGGACCACACGGTGGTCTCGGTGGGGCCGTACACGTTCCACAGTTCGGCGCCGTCGGCCAGCAGCGCGTCCGCGAGATCGCGGGGCAGCGCCTCGCCGCCGCACAACCGGGTCCTGATCGTCGCGGGGACCCCGCCGGACTCCAGCAGGATCCGCCAGCCCGCCGGCGTCGCCTGCATGATCGTGACCCCCTCGGCGACGGCCCGTTCGCGCAGCGCCCACCCGTCGGAGACCTCCCCGGTGGCCGCGATCACCACCCGGCCGCCCGTGAACAGGGGCAGCAGCAGCTCCAGGACCGAGATGTCGAACGACAGCGTCGTGACGGCCAGCCACCGGTCCTCCGGCCCGATCGGCAGCAGCTCGGCGAACGACTCCAGCAGGTTGGCCACGGCCCGGTGCGGCACCGCCACCCCCTTCGGGCGGCCGGTGGAGCCCGAGGTGAACATCAGGTACGCCAGCCGGTCCCCATCGGCCGCGACCCCGCCGGCCGGGGCGGGAGCGCCGGTCAGCGGCCTGCCCCCGGGCGAGAGCGTGACGACGGCGGGAACGCCGTCCAGCAGCGCGGGATCGACGCCCGTCTGGGTCAGCACCAGGCCGATGCCGGCGTCCTGGCGCATCATGCGCAGCCGTCCGGCGGGAAAGGCCGGATCCAGCGGCACGTACGCCCCGCCCGCCGTCCACACGGCGAGCATCGCCACGAGCATCCCGGTGGTCCGCTCCATGCACAGCCCCACGGGCGTCTCGGGGCCGACGCCGTGCCCGCGCAGCACGGCGGCCAGGTCCTCGACGCGCCGGTGCAGCTCCCGGTAGGTCACCTGACCGTCGGAGCCGGTCACGGCCACCGCGTCGGGGGCCTTGTCCAGCCACCGCCAGATCGTGCCCGCCGTCCCGTTCGCGGCACTGCGCGGGGGCGGCGTCGTGTCGTCACTCAACGTCGGTATCGCCTTTCAGTTTCGCAGGCTGAGCGGGCGCATGTCCGTCCAGACGGTCTCGATGTGGGCCAGGCACTCCTCCTGGGTGCCCGCGAACCCCGCGTCGGCCCAGCCGGGCGGCAGTTCGCGATCCGCGGCCCAGACGGAGTACTGCTCCTCGTGGTTGACGACCACGCGCATCTCGGCACTCACGTGTTCTCCTCGCTGACCAGTAGCGTCTCGACCTCGCGCAGCGTCGCCTCGATCGCCTCCCGGGGCAGGAGGGCGGTGTCGGCGAGCAGGTCCAGCCGGCAGGTGTGGGTGGCGGGCCCGGCGGTGCAGAACACCTCGGCGTCCACCTCCGGCCAGGCCCCCACCGGGAAGATCCGGCCGGGGGTCGCGGGCGGGTTCGGCGGCAGGTTGGGCCAGCCCCCGGCCACCCGTACGTCGTTGAAGTAGGCGGTGGGCGGCGGCCCGGTCTCCTCGATCAGCGCCCGCTGGCCGGCCGGGTCGTAGCGGGCGTGCCGGTACGCCGCCAGCACCCCCCGGTTCGCGGCCCGCACCACCTCGGCGAGCGGCTGGCCCGGGGCCACGTCCAGGACGAAGATCCCGTCCTGGACGAGGGTGGCCACCATGGGCGCCAGCCGGGGATCGTGCCGGTTGCCCACGATGAGCTGCAGCGCGACCGTGCCGCGGCCGGTCAGCCGGGACAGCAGCGTCGCGTACGTCCCGAGCAGCACGCTGCTGGTGCTCACCCCCCAGCGCGCGGCCAGCCCGGTGGCCGCCGCGCCGAGCGCCGCCGACTCCATGCCGAGCTTGACGAACCTGGGCTCCTCGGGCCTGCCCGGCGGCGCGGCGAACAGCGGGCGCGGCATCCGTTCCAGCGCCGCCCGCCAGTACCTGAGCGCCCGCTCGCCGCGGGCCGCGCCCTCGGGCGAGCGTTCCTCGGCGGCCAGGTCGAGCGGCTGCGGCACGTCCTGCGGCAGCGGCTCCCCGGACAGCAGCCGCGGCCACTCGCCGGCGATGACGTCGAGCGCCAACCCGTCCACCGCCATGTGCGTGAACGCGAACGCCACCGCGCGCGGCCTGCCGCCGTCCATGACGACGGCGCAGCGCACCGGGAGCTCGTCGGCGTAGTCGAAGCCCTTGGCCGCGAGGTCGGCGGCGATCTCCCCGGCCAGCACCCTGGGCCGGGAGCCGGCGGCGTCCACCAGCTCGACCGCCAAGCGCCCCTGCCCCGCGACCCGCTGCACCATGCCGGTCTGCTCCGCGTCAGGGAGCCAGTTCGTCCGCAGGCTCTCATGCCGTCCGAGCAGCCGCGCGAGAGCGGCGAGTACGGCTGGCAGGTCGGGCTTGCCGTGCACCGGCAGGGCCCACGGCATGTTGAAGTACGGGTCGCCAGGGGGCAGCCACTCGGTGAGCCGCCAGATCGCCCGCTGGCCCCAGGTGAGCGGCCCCTGTCCGGATCTGGCGCCGGTGAACTCGACCGTCACGGGTCCGATCACGGGTCCGATCATGGGGCCGATCATGACGGGCGGCCCGCGAACCGGGACAGGTGGTCGACCAGCCCGTCGAGCGTGTCGAGGCTGCCGTCGAACTCGATGTCGAAGCCGAACGCCTCCTCGATCGCGTCGATCAGCCGGATGTAGCCCAGCGAGGTGAGGCCGAGCGCCGTCAGCGAGCAGTCGGCCGCCAGCACCTCCGCCGCGGTGAGCTCGCCGTCGCTGGCCTGGGCCACCAGCGCGGCCACGCGCTCCCTCAACATGCCTGCTCCCGCAGGCGGGCGACCTCCGCCGCGATGCTGGTCGCGGTGGCGTCGTCGATGAACACCTCGAAGGAGAGCTCCACGCCGTACCGCTCCCGGGCCCTGGCCATGATCTGGGTGATCGTGAGGGAATGGCCGCCGAGATCGAACAGGTCGTCGTCGGGTTCCACGTCGTCCAGTTCGAGCTCCTTGGCGAAGATGGCCTGGATCTCCCGTACGAGCTCGGCAGCCACCGGCCCGGCCGCTCCCCTGTCGGCGGTGATCACGGACGCCGCCGGCACGGGGGCGGGCAGCGGCAGCCGGTCCAGCGGCGCG
>NZ_JBSFTC010000496.1:0-5566 GCF_053590415.1 Nonomuraea sp. NPDC003201 | reverse complement strand
ATCCACGAGGTGCAGGCTGGTCGTGGCGGCGGACCGCCGCCCGGTCGGGGGGGGTCTGGGGGGGGGGGGCGCGGGGCGGGGGGCGGGGCGGGGCGGCGCCCCCGCCGGCGGGGGTGCCGAGGAGTCGGAGATGTGCGCGATCACGTCCCCGGGCCGGCAGGTCGCGCCGGTCTCCGCCGTCCGCCGCAGTACGCCGTCGGCCTCGGCCATCAGCTCCTCGGCCGCCTTGGAGGTCTCCAGGACCACCACCGGATCGCCCTTCACCACCCCGGCGCCGTCCTCGGCCAGCCACTCGACCAGCAGGTAC
This sequence comes from Nonomuraea sp. NPDC003201, assembly GCF_053590415.1. Taxonomy (NCBI): domain Bacteria; kingdom Bacillati; phylum Actinomycetota; class Actinomycetes; order Streptosporangiales; family Streptosporangiaceae; genus Nonomuraea; species Nonomuraea sp. NPDC003201. The sequence goes on along the minus strand of NZ_JBSFTC010000496.1, from coordinate 5,259 downwards.
TCGGTGTCGTTGTTGTTGAGCTTGGGCACGCGCAGCTCGGTCAAGGCAGGAGCTCCTGTACGGCGCGGACGATGGCGGTGTCCTGCACCAGCACGTCACGCTCGAGATGGGCGGCCGCCGGGATCACGCTTGCCGCCGAGTGGACGAGGGACACGGGACGCCGCAGGCGCCCCCAGAGCCGGCTGTGCACCTGGTGCGCCACCTCGGCCCCCCAGGTGCCGCCCGCGGTGCTCTCCTCGGCGACGACCACGGCGCCGGCCCGCTCCAGCAGCGGCGACAGCGGGGTCACGTCGAAGGGGTACAGGCGCCGGGGCACGAGCAGCAGGCAGGAGATCTCCCGCTCCAGCAGCAGCGTGCGCATCGCGGCCAGGGCCCGGTGCGCCACCCCGCCCGGCGCGATGATCACGCAGTCGGCCTGCTCGGGATCGTCCACGTACACCCTGGCCACCCCGCCGGCCCCGGGCACTACGTCGTACCGGAACAGGTCGTCCGCGACCCCGCCGCCGAAGAGCTGCCGGGTGTAGAGGATCTTGTCCTCGAACAGCAGGCACGGCTCGCCGCGCGCGAGCATCTCGCCGAACAGCTTGCGATGGTCGTCGAAGGGGGACACCTCGTACACCGCGAGACCAGGGACGCCGATGAAGTGCTTCTGCAGGCTCTGGCTGTGCGTGGGGCCGTAGCCGCGACCGCCCCCGGACGGGCAGCGCACGATCAGCGGCAGCCGCAGCGGCCTGCCGTACATGGAGACCGACTTGCTGGCGAAATTCACGATCTGGTCGAAGGCCAGGGCCACGAAGTCGGAGAACATGATCTCGACGATGGCCTTGCCGCCCGCGAGGGCCAGGCCGCCGGCCACGCCGACGATGCCGTTCTCGCTGATCGGGGTGGCCAGCACCCGGCCGGGGAAGCGGCTGGACAGCCCTTTAGTGATCTTGAACGCCCCGCCGTACGGATCGAGCACGTCCTCGCCGAGCACCCGCACGGACGGATCCTCGGCCAGCACCTCGTGCAGCGCCCGGTTGAGGCTCTCCGCGACCCGCATCGCCTCAGCCCTCCCGCGCCGACAGCGGCCGCCCGAGCACCTCGCCGGCCACCACCTCGACGAACGCGCGCGCCTCCGCGTCCATGCGGGCGAAGCGGGGGGAGCCGCCCTGGCGCGGGTACCAGTCGTGGTCGCGGGCGTGCCGGATCTCCTCGGCGGAGCGGGTGTCGTCGCCCTTGCTGTGCGGCCCGATCCGGTGCGTGGCGAACTCCACCACCAGCGGCCCCGCGCCCTGCCTGGTCCGCTCGAACAGCGGCCGCAGCGCGTCCCGGATCTCGTGCGGATGCCGCGAGTCCACGTGCAGGAACCGGCACCCGAACGCCCGCGCCCGATCCCCGATCGTGCCCGCCAGCTGCGCCGCAGTCGGCGTGGTCTGCGCGATCCCGTTGTTCTCGGTCACCACGACCAGCGGCAGCCGCCAGAGCGCTGCCATGTTGAGCGCCTCGTACACGGCGCCCTCGCCCCACGTCCCGTCGCCGACGTACGCCAGCGCCAGCGCGCCCGGCTCGGCGTCCCGCAGGTGCAGGGCCACGCCCGCGGCGACCGGCAGGCTCTCGCCCTGGATCCCGGTGGACAGGTAGCGGCCGGACAGGATGTGCTGGCTGCCGCCCACGCCCCCGCAGACCGCGCCCTCCCGCCCGGTGATCTCCGCGAGCAGTCCGTACGGATCCCGGAATCGTGCCAGGTAGTGGCCGTGTCCGCGATGATTGCTGAAGACATGGTCCCGCTCGCCCAGCAGCGGCGTCAGCGCGACCGGCACGTACTCCTGCCCCAGGCAGGTGTGGGTGGTGCCCTGCACGAGCCCTTGGCCGAACAGGTCGAGCAGCTTGCGTTCGAAGTGCCTGATCAGCAGGAGCAGTCCGAGGTCGTCGTCGGACAGGTCCTCCGTGATCTCTTCCAGCAGGCGTTCCGGCACGATCGGCACTCCTTGAGGGGGAATGGTGGTTTTGGGAGCGCTCCCACAAATTCTATCGATCACCGTGAGGAGCGGCAATGGTCGGACGGAGAGCTTTCCAGACTGTCAAATGCCGAGAATGAAGGGCCGGTGCCACGTGTGCTGATCGCCTGCCGTCCGCGCCCGGTCACTGAGCGTCGTGGTGGGGGATCTTGACCTGTCTCGAGCGCGATACCTAGGCTTCGGTGGGAGCGTTCCCAACTTTCGAGGTGACCCCCACGTGAGCCCCGACCTCGAGCGCGAGAAGCTGCGGCGCCGCCTGGCCACGCTGCCCCCCGAACGCCGTGCGGCCCTGCGCAGGGCGCTGCTCGGCGGCCGGGACCAGCGCACCTGGCCGCTGTCCACCGGGCAGGAGCGGCTGTGGTTCCTGCAGCGCTTCGACCCTGACGACTGCGCCTATCACATCACCTGGCCGGTACGGCTGCGCGGCCCCGTCGACGAGACCGCACTCGCCGCGGCGTTCACCGCGATCGCCTCCAGGCACGAGGTGCTGCGCACCCGCTTCGTCCTGGACGGCGACCTGCCCGCGCAGGTCGTGGACGAGCCCGGCGAGGTACGGCTGGACCACCTGGATCCCGCCTCCGCCGACCTCGGGCAGGCGGTCGCCGGCTACGCCGGGCGGCCGTTCGACCTCGCGGCGGCCCCCGCGTGGCGGGCGGGCCTGCTGCGCCTGGCCGCCGACGACGCCGTCCTGTGCATCGTGCTGCACCACATCGTGGTCGACCACTGGTCGCTCGACGTGCTCATGCGCGAGCTCGGCGAGTGCTACCGCGCCCACCGGGAGGGCCGTGCGCCCCTGCTGGACGAGCTGCCCGCGCAGTACCGCGACTTCGCCGCGGCCGAGCGGCGGCGGGCCGAGGAGGGCCGGGACCACCTGGACTACTGGACCGAACGGCTCGCCGGCGCACCCCCGCTCGACCTGCCCCTCGACCACCCCCGCCCGGCCCGCTGGACCGGCCGCGGCGCGAAGGCGGACGTGGCCGTGCCGGACGCGGACGTCACCCGCCTGGAGCTCCTCGCGCGCGCCCACCGGGCCACCCCGTTCATGGCCCTGCTCGCCGCGTGGCAGGTCACGCTGGGCGCGGCCGCCGGGCAGGACGACTTCTGCGTGGGCGTGCCCGTGGCCGGCCGGGACCGGCCCGAGCTGGCCCCGCTGATCGGCTACTTCTCCACCACGCTCGTCGCGCGGGCCGACCTGTCGGGGGATCCGACCTTCGGCGAGCTGCTGCGGCGTACCCGGATCAGCACCATGAAGGCCCTCGCCCACGCCGGAACCTCCTTGGACCGCATCCTCGGCGCACTGCGGGTGCCGCGCGACCTGAGCCGCCCGCCGCTGTGCCAGGCGATGTTCAACCTCACCCACAACCTGCCCACCGGCGACCTGCTCCGCACCGAGCTGGGGGACCTGGCCGTGGAGGTGTGTCCGCAGCCCGACCTGGGCCGGGCCCGGGTGGAGGTGTCCCTCGACGTCTACCGGGGGCCCGAGGGGATCGGCGGCTGGCTGGAGTACTCGACCGACCTGTTCGACGCCGCCACCGCGCACCGCCTGGTGGATACGTTCGCCCACATGGTGACGCGCGCGGGCGGCGACCCGAGCCTGCGGCTGTCCGAGCTGGGAGCAGCGGTCCGGAACTAAGGAGAGCGCCATGCGGCTTTCGGTGGACTTCGCCTCCGGCCGTTCCGGCACGGCGGAGCTCGCTTGGGGACAGCGGGACGTCTTGACGGCGATCCAGGGGGTGGGGCCGGACGCACGCTACTTCAACGTGCCCCGGCTGCTGACCGTCCCGGGCGCGGGAGGCCCGCGCCATCCCGGGGCCGTGGCGGCCGCTCTGGCCGAGGTGATGGGTCGGCACGACGCCCTGAGATCCGTGGTACGGCTCGGCGCGACCGGGCCGTACCAGGAGGTGGCGGCGGCCGGGACCCTGGCGATCGAGCTGGTCGAGGCCGCACGCGGCGACGTGGACGATGCCGCGGCCGGACTTGTCGCCCGTCTGGCCGGGCGACCCTTCGGCGACGGCGAGCAGCCGCTGCGCGCCGGGATCGTGGTCTGCGACGGCGTCGCCACGCACGTGGCGCTCGTGATGAATCATGTCGTCGCGGACTGGCGCGCGGCCGACGTCGTGGTACGCGATCTGCGGATGCTGCTGCTCCGCGGAGTGATCACGCGACCGCCGTCGTCGCAGTTGCTCGACCTGGTACGGGAGGAGGAGGCGGCCTCGGCCCGTTCGGACCGGTCGATCGCCCAGTGGGAGGCGCTCCTGCGGACCGTACCGTCCGCCATGTTCCCCACCGTGGTCAGCAGCGGCGCGACGCCGAGGTTCGCGCGGGCCGTGCTGTCGTCGCCCCGGCTCGACCACGCCGCACAGGTGCTCGCCCGCCGCACCGGCGTCAGCACCGCCACAGTCCTGCTGGTGGCGATCGCCATGCTGCTGCGCGAGCTGACCGGGCACGAGGTGTCCGCGATCACCCCGATCGTGCACAACCGCTTCAACAGCCGGACCCGGGGCCTGGTCACCAGCCTGAATCAGCTGGGACTGTTCACGCTGGGCCCGTGCGGAAGCCTTGCCGAGACCCTCGTGAGCGCGTATTCGGCGGTTCTCGCGTCTTACCGGCGCGCCCGCTTCGACTCGCTGGCCCTGCACGCGATGGTCGACCGGATGAGCGCCGACCGAGGCGTCCCCATGTTCCCGTTGTGCTGCTTCAACGACCTGCGCCCCGGCGAGGATTCGGGTGGCGCCGACCGCGCGGACGGGGAGTCCGAGCTGGAATGGCTGCCCGGCATGGACCGGCGCAGCTGCGACTTCTGCGTGGCCCTGATGCGCTGGAAGGGCACGCTCGGTGTGGAACTGAGCGCCGACACGACCCGCCTGCCCAAGGGCGAGATGGCCGCCCTCCTGCACCGGCTGGAGTGCTTCGTGATCGGCGCGGCTCACTCCTGACGGGCGCTCAGTAGTCCTTGAGGGTGATGGCGTTCGCGGCGGCGTTGAGCGGCTTCAGGATCGGGCGCAGGGCCAGGTCCTTCCAGGGCAGGTGGCTGACCATCCGCATCATGGTGGTCTGCATGCGGATCTGGCGGGAGCTGCCGGCCACCATCTGCTTGGCGTTGCTCTCGCCGAGGCTGAGGTTCACGTCGACGTAGCCGCGCATCTCCTCCTGGTAGCGGGAGAACGCCACCCGGTGGTCGCCGCCGGCGGCCTTCAGCTCGCCGGCCAGCACGTACGCCCCCACGAGGGCGAGGCTGGTGCCCTGCCCCGACAGCGGC
>NZ_JBSFTC010000495.1:0-5571 GCF_053590415.1 Nonomuraea sp. NPDC003201 | reverse complement strand
GGTCCGCCTCCGGGCCGGCCGCCGGACCCGGGGTGACGGCGCGGGCGGGGGTGGTCTCCGACCTGGCCGAGCCCGCCGGGGTGCCCGGGATCTCGTACATCGAGGTGACCAGCGCGAGCGAGGAGGAGTGGGAGACCCGCGGGCGGGACGCGGTGATCACGGCGATCCGCGAGGTCGACCGGCCCTGCCCGGTGGGGATCGCGGCGCACACGCCGGACCCGCAGGTGCTGGAGGACGTGGCGGTGCTGGCCAGGACGTTCGGGCTGCGCCTGCTGGTCGATCTGGACCGGCACTCCCCCGCCGCGCTGGACGAGGCGGGGGTGCTGGGGCCGCTGTGCCACGTGGCGGTCTCCCGGCCCCTGGACCCCGGGGAGCGCAAGCTGCTGCGGCTGCGCAAGACCGTGGTGGCCGTCTGCGCGTCGCCCGCCCCCGACGTGCTGGCCCTGCTCGACGAGGGCAACACCGTCGCCCTCGGCACCGGGGCCGACGGCGGTCCGACGGGCGGCACCGGCGGGGTGCTCGGGGTGGCGCGGGGCATCCGGCAGCACGCCCGCGAGCTCGGGCTCCGGACCCGGGGGCTGGACGGCAGGCTGGTGGCGGCCGCGACCATGGGCGGGGCCCGGGCGCTGGGGATGCATCGGGGCAAGGGGCGCATCGGGTCGCTGGCCCCGGGGACCCGCGCCGACTTCGCCGTCTTCGACGCCCGCGGACGCTACCCGTACGCCGCGCTCCTGGCCCAGCCGCCCTGCCTCGGCACGGTCCTCGGCGGCACCGTCCTCCCCGCGGCCTGATCGCTAGCGGAACTGGGACTCCACCAGGCCCAGCAGGTCACGGAGCTGGTCGCGCTGCTCCTCCGTCAGGACCGTGAACAGGTCCTGACCCGCGTCCCGGCGGGCCTCGCGGGCGCGCTCGGCCATCCGGCGCCCCTCGGAGGTGATCACCACCAACGTGGAGCGGCGATTGGCGGGATCCACCTCGCGGCGCGCCAGCCCGGCCTCCTCCAGCGCGTCCACCACCGGCGTGAGCGAGCGCGGCACGATCCGCAGCTCGTCGGCCAGCCGCACCATCCGCAGCGGCTCCGGGGCCTCGGCGAGCGCCCGGAGGGCCCGCGCCTGCCCCGGGTTGAGCCCCAGCGGGACCAGCCGGTCCACGTACCCGCGCCGCAACCGCCGACTGACCAGGTGCAAGAGCTCGGCGAGCTCCTTTTCTCCCATGTCGATAAGTTTAGCCGGAACAAATATGAGTTAACCTCTGTTTGAGTGGACATCTGAAAGGAGGCGCCACTTGGCGGAGGAACCACGCGCGCCCCTCGGGCGCATCATCAAGCTGTTCCGCCCCTACCGCGGCCGTCTGGCCCTGGTGGGCTCCCTCATCCTGCTGTCGTCACTGGTGTCGCTGGCCTCGCCCTTCCTGCTGCGCGAGGTGCTGGACGTGGCGATCCCCAGCAGGGACGCCGGCCTGCTCGCGCTGCTGGCCCTGGGCATGATCGCGGTGGCGGTCATCACCAGCGTGTTCGACGTCGTACAGACGCTGATGTCCACCACCGTGGGCCAGCGGGTGATGCACGACCTGCGCATCGCCGTCTACGGCCACCTGCAGCGCATGTCGCTGGCGTTCTTCACCCGCACGAGGACCGGCGAGGTCCAGTCGCGCATCGCCAACGACATCGGCGGCATGCAGTCGGTCGTCACCTCGACCGCCTCTTCCCTGGTCTCCAACCTCACCACCGTGATCGCCACGATCGTCGCCATGGTCGCGCTCGACTGGCGGCTGACGGTCGTCTCGCTGCTGCTCATGCCGGTGTTCGTGTGGATCAGCCGCAAGGTCGGCAGCGAGCGCAAGCGCATCACCAACGAGCGGCAGCGCAAGCTGGCGAGCATCGCCTCCATGGTCCAGGAGTCGCTGTCGATCAGCGGCATCCTGCTCGGCCGCACCATGGGCCGCTCCGACGGTCTGACCGAGCGCTTCGGCCGGGCCTCCGACGAGCTGGCCGACCTCGGCGTGCGGACGAGCATGGCGGGACGCTGGCGGCAGTCGTCCATCCAGATCGTCATGGCGGCCATGCCCGCGGTGATCTACTGGGCGGTCGGCCACACGGGCGCGATCTCGGTCGGCACGCTGGTGGCCTTCACGACCCTGCAGGCCAGCCTGTTCAGGCCGATGGTCTCGCTGCTGCGGCTGGGCGTCGAGGTGCAGACCTCGCTGGCGCTGTTCGGGCGGATCTTCGAGTATCTGGACCTGCCGGTGGACATCCGTCCCGGCACGCGGGAGCTCAAGGACGTGCGCGGCGAGGTCCGCTTCGAGGACGTCGACTTCTCGTACGGCGAGACCCCCACCCTCACCGGCGTGGACCTCAAGGTCCCGGCGGGCGCCAGCCTGGCCGTCGTGGGCGAGACCGGCTCGGGCAAGACCACGCTCAGCTACCTGCTGCCCAGGCTCTACGACGTCACCGGCGGGCGGGTCACGATCGACGGGGTGGACGTGCGGGAGCTGACGTTCGACACGCTGAGCGAGGCGGTCGGCGTGGTGTCGCAGGAGACGTACCTGTTCCACGCCTCGATCGCCGACAACCTGCGCTTCGCCAAGCCGTCGGCCACCGACGAGGAGCTGGAGGAGGCCGCGCGGGCGGCGCGCATCCACGACCACATCGCCTCGCTGCCCGACGGCTACGACACGCTGGTGGGCGAGCGCGGCTACCGGTTCTCCGGCGGCGAGAAGCAGCGCCTGGCCATCGCGCGCACGCTGCTGCGCAACCCGCCGGTGCTGGTCCTCGACGAGGCCACCAGCGCGCTGGACACGCAGACCGAGCGGGCCGTGCAGGAGGCGCTCGACGCGCTGGCGCGGGGCCGTACCACCATCACGATCGCGCACCGGCTGTCCACGGTCCGCGACGCGGACCAGATCGTCGTGCTGGACGGCGGGAAGATCGTCGAGCGCGGCACCCACGACGAGCTGATGGCCCGCGCCGGCCACTACGCGGCGCTGGCGAGCAGGGATCATCCGCTCGAGCTCGTCTAAACTTCAAACGGGCGTGTCCTGCCTCACACTTTGGTCAGACCGGAATCTCCCCCTGCGAGGACCGCGTTTGACCCCCCGGTGTATCTCGAAGGCTAGGACCCCGTTTTGTCTCCCTCTTCCTCCACGTTCAGAGCGCTGCGGCACCACAACTACCGGCTCTGGGCAGGAGCTGACCTCATCTCCGTGACCGGCACCTGGATGCAGGTGCTGGGCGTCAACTGGCTCATCCTGACGCTGACCGGCTCGGCGACCAGCGTCGGGCTGAGCCTCGTCATGCAGGCACTGCCGACGCTGCTGCTGGGCATGTGGGGCGGCGCGCTGGCCGACCGGCTGCCGAGCCGCCCGGTCGTGATCGCCGCGCAGCTCGCGCAGGCCGCGCTCGCGGCCGTGCTGGCGATGATCGCGGTCACCGGGGCCCAGTCCGTCCTGCCGATCTACGGGGTGGCGCTGGCCGGCGGGGTGGTCAACGCGCTGGGCGGGCCGGCGCTCGGGCGGTTCGGCGCCGAGGTGGTGCCGCCCGCCGACCTGCCGAACGCGATGGCGCTCGGCTCGGTCCTCAACTCCGCGGGCCGCATCCTGGGCATGAGCCTGGCGGGCGTGCTGCTGCCGTTCACGGGGAACAAGGGCCTGTTCCTGATCAACGCCGCCAGCTTCTTCGTGGTGGTCGCGGCGGTGCTGGCCATGCGCCGGGAGGAGTTCCACCTGCTCACGCCCTCCGAGCGGCGGGGCGGCTCGGTGCGCGAGGGCCTGCGGTACGTGCTGCGCACCCCGTGGCTGCTCGTCGTGCTGGCCCTGTGGTTCGTGCTGGGCAGCGTGGGGCGCAACTACCAGGTCACCATGGCCGCCATGAGCGCCGGCCCCCTGGACGCGGGCGCCCCCGGCTACGGCCTGCTGTCCACGGTCTTCGCCGTCGGCACCGTGCTCGGCGGCTTCCTGGCGGCCGCCCGGCCCCGGCTCACGCTCCGGCTGCTGCTGATCACGGCGTTCGTGACCGGGGTGGCGCAGGCGCTGAGCGGGCTGATGCCGCAGCTGTGGACGTTCGCGGCCGTGCTGCTGCCGATCGCGGCCGGCGCGGTGGCGCTCGACACGACCGTCTCGGCCCGCGCGCAGCTCGACACCCCCGAGCCGATGCGCGGCCGGGTCATCGCGACGCTGTCCATCGTGAGCGCGGGGTCGGGCGCGCTCGGCGGGCCGCTGCTCGGCTGGCTCAGCGACACGCTCGGACCGCGGGCCGCTCTGGAGATCGGCGGGGTGTCGTGCGTGGCGGCCGCGCTGCTCGCGGCCGCCGGGCTGGCCCGGCTGTCCGGCCGGACGCTCAGGCAGGCGGTACGGCCGCGCCCCGCCCTCGAGAACGCCTGAGACTGAACCCCGGTCCCGCGGGTAGCGGTGGCCCCATGGCAACCGACGTCATCACCTTGATCACCAAAGACCACCGGACCGTGGAATCGCTCTTCGAACGGCTCAAGACGGGTCAGGGCAACCAGAAGGCCATCGTGACGGAGCTGCACGCCCTCCTGATCGCGCACTCGCGGGCCGAGGAGGACCGGGTATATCCGCGCATCGACGCCCACCACAGCGTCGAGGAGCACAAGGAGGCCGAGATCCTGCTCGACGCCCTTGTACGGGCCGAGCCCGGCACCCCCGAGTTCCGCATGACGCTGGAGAAACTGGTCGAGTCCGTCACTCACCACGTCGAGGAAGAAGAGAGCAAGATCCTTCCCGCGCTGGCGAAGTCGGTCGGCGACAAGGGGCTGCGGGAGCTCGGCAAGGCGTTCAAGGAGCGCAGGGCGGAGGAGCTGAAGGCGCTCAGCGTCCCCAAGCAGGCAGCGCCGGCCGGCTCCCGGGAGGGCGCCAGCAAGTCCGAGCTGTACGAACGGGCCAAGAAGGCTGACATTCCCGGACGGTCACACATGGACAAGGAAGAGTTGGCCCAAGCCCTAAGCAAGGCCAAGTCATAGGATTTCGGGCCGCGTCCTGGGTAGGGGGCGCGTATGACCGAAAAACCTCCTGACCGGTTCGGGTTCAGTGACGAACAGGCGATCGAGTTCGAGGAGTGGACCGAGGATCTCGGTCTCTACCACGAGGTCAAGGAAGACGACCCCCAGCACCGGGACACTCTCGACGAACGACTTCGCCGCGAGGCCAGGGACCGGCTCCACGAGCCCCGCCCCAGGCACCGGCTGACCCAGCCGGACGAAGGGCTGGCGCCCGACACGGAAGGCGAGGAGATCGCCCTCGATTGGGGCGACGACGGCGGGGACGACCTGTCGGCGGAGGAGCGTGCCGTCCGCATCGACTCCGACGAGAACCTCACGTGATCCGTCCCCGCGCCGCCGTCCCCGCTCGCGCGGCGTTCCGGCGCGGGCGCTCGGTCAAGACGTCCCAGCACGGGCGCTCAGCCGACGCGTTCCGGCACGGAGCCTCGGCCGAGACGTCCCAGCGCTCGTGCTCAGCCGAGGCGTTCCAGCACGGGCAGCACGGCGTGCAGGTCGTCGATGATCGCGTCGGCGGCCGCCGCCTGCGGGCGCTCGGCGTGCAGGTACCCCCACGGGC
>NZ_JBSFTC010000494.1:0-5618 GCF_053590415.1 Nonomuraea sp. NPDC003201 | reverse complement strand
GGGCCGGCCCCAAACCTGCTCCACCGTCACCGGCCGGTCACACAGCTCGCCAGCGGGCATCGGCAGGAACGGCGCCAGTCCCCACGGCTTGAAGTATGCGCGAGCCACGTGCCGGCGGGCAGCGCCAGGAGCGCGCTGACCCCGCTGACCAGGCCCACCAGCGCCAGCCCCTCGCCGCGCCGCTCGGCCGGCACGAGTTCGGCGGTGAGCGCGCCGCCCGCCACGACCGTGACCGCGAAACCGACACCGCGCAGCGCGCTGACGGCGATGACGGCCGCGGCGTCTGAGGACGTCAGCAGCACGAGGGCGGGCCCGCCCAGGGCGACGAGGCCCAGGCCGAGCGCCCACCGGTAGCCGAGCCTGGCCACCAGGGCCGGTGCGGCCAGTTCGACGGCCACGGTGGTCACCAGCAGCGCGGCGTTCGCGGCGCCGGCGACGGTGGCGCCCGCCGACCGCTCGGCGTACTCGGGGACGACGGCGAACGGCAGGAAGAACCCGATCGACGAGGCCACCACGCTGGCCATCCGCACCAGCAGCGCCCCGGTGACGATCGGCGGCCGCGCCGCCGCGCGGGTGGTGCTGATCATGACCGCGGCTCCCCGCCCAGCTCCGCCTCCAGTGACTTCAGCGCGTCGCGCATGTGCTGCTCGAACCGGGAGGTGTCGTCCTCGGTGAGGAAGGCGGCCTGCTCGGTGTGGACGAGCCTGGTGCCCGGCCCGTGCCGGGCGAACTCGATCGTGGCCAGCGAGACCAGGACGCGTACCTGGTCGAGCAGCACGTCGTAGCTGTAGACGATGCGTTTGCTCGGCACGATGTCGAGATAGCGGGCCTGGACCGTGTGCGCGGGGCCGCCGGCCTGGGTGCCGTGGTAGCGCTCGACTCCGTCGACGCGGAAATCCAGGTCGAGGCGCGGGTTCCAGCCGGGCGGACCACCGCCCCAGCGGGCCTTGACGGCGGGGTCGGCCCAGGCGGAGAAGACCTCGACCGGCGGGACGGCGTACACGTGCTCGGCCACGAAGGTGGCGTGCCTGATCATGGGAGCCTCTCGTCGTCGGTTCGCTACCTGCGACTCTGGCCTGCCGCGTCCGGCCGGGACATCCGTGGGGAACGCGTGATCGCCACGGAGGGGGTACGGATCCGCCGCGGAGAGAGCCCGGACACCAATGCCGGAAAACTCGTCACCTTCGAGCTGGCGGCGGGCATCAAGGCGTGCTCGTTCGCAGGGGACCTGCCGCAGGTGGAGACCGTCTTTCCCGCGGGCGACACGCTCGCTCTCAGCGCCGGCCGGGCCGTCCATGGAACGGTCCAGGCGACGATGGACGTGCCGCCGGAGCACCTGCCGGCGTGCCCCTGCCTGCCCTTCGAGCCTCGTCTCCCGATCTCGGCCTGTACGAGGTCCCGCTCAGCGCTGATGCCTGGTGGCAGCGGTGTGGACAAGATCGTCAACCCCGCTGCGGACGCGGGCCTCGGCCATCCTGGCCAGCGCCGCGCGGGGCTCGGACCGCCTGCCTTCCAGCCGCCCGGGCGGTACGGGGGCGGACAGCGTCACCTCGACGACCAGGTCGCGGGTCCCGGCCACCCGGACCATGGAGGCGAGCAGCGAGTCGTCACCGACGTAGCAGGCGCGGGTCGAGGTCGCCGTCCCTTCGCGGTAGCGCAGCGTGGCCGGGCGGACCGCGGCGCCCGTGTCGACGGCCGCCTGGAACACCGCGGGCCGGAACCGGCCCATCCCCCGCCCGCACCACGTGGTGCCCTCAGGGAAGGCGACGACGGTGTCGCCTTCCCTGAGCGCCTCCGCGACGGCCGCCACGGCCGCGGGCAGCGCGGAGAGCCGTTCCCGGTCGATGAACAGCGCCCCCGAGCCCCTCGCCAGCGTGCGGATGACCGGCCACTCGCCGATCTCGCGCTTGGCCAGCGGCCTGGACGGCAGCGTGGCCGCGACGACCAGCGGGTCGAGCCAGGACACGTGGTTGGCCACGACCAGGGCGCCCCCGTCCGAGACGGCCGGGGCGCCGGTGACCTCGAGCCGGATCCCGAGCGCTCTCAGGAGCAGTCGCGCCCAGGCCATGGTCAGCTTCGCCCGCCACGCCGTCCGTACCCGCCCCACGAGGGACACCGGCACCCCGGCGAGCACCACGAGGAGCGCGGCGCACAGGCGGGCGACCAGGAGGAAAGGCCTGGTCGCGCGGGCGGCGGGCGCGAGGCAGGCCTGCGCGGTGCACGGGGCGAACGGGTGCCAGGGGCCGGGGGCGGCCGCCGGAGCCGGAGCGGGAATCGGGGCCAGGATGTCGGCGGCCGTGTTCACAGCGGCTCTCCCAGGAAGTGGCGCAGGTAGCGGGTGTTCACGTTGGCCATCGAGAGCAGGACGAAGAAGTCGGCGGTGCCGAAGTCCCGGTCGTGCGCGGGCGCCCCGCACACCCACGACCCCAGCCGCAGGTAGCCGCGCAGGAGGGCGGGCGGCACGAACCGGTCGGAGCGCACCGCGGCCCGGGGACGCCACGGCACGCGCGGCGTGACCCGGTACTCCTCCGGCCCGAGCGGCACCCGCTCCACCACGGCGGCGGCCACCTCGCCCCCGTCGTCGAGCGGCACCGAGCAGCAGCCCGCCAGCCACTGGTGGCCGCCGGAGACCATGTAGCGCGCGATGCCCGCCCACATCAGCGCGACGACCGCGCCGCCCCGGTGGTCGGGGTGCACGCACGTGCGGCCCGCCTCGACCAGCCCCTTCCTGACGGGCGCGAGGTTGGCCAGGTCGAACTCGCCGTCGGAGTAGAGCCGCTCGGTGCGCCCCGGGGGAAGCAGCCGGTAGGTGCCGACGACCTCGCGGCCGTCGCGCACGAGGAGGTGGTCGCAGTACGCGTCGAACCTGTCCACGTCGAGGCCGGAGACCGGGCTGTCGAGCCGAGCCCCCATCTCCTCGGCGAAGACCTCGTGCCGCAGCCGCTGCGCGGCCTGGACGTCGGCGGGGCCGGTGGCCATGCCGATCGTGTAGCGACCGGTGTCAAGAGAGATCGTCATGGGCGCGGGTCCTTCCCTGAAAGCGTCTCACGCCTATGTCGACATGCGGAAATGACGGCTGAGCCGCACATCGGGGTCAGCGAGGCGACCGCGTGGTGAACCTCGCACGCACGCGATAAATCGCTTTCTCCACCCGCACCCGGTTCACTACACTCGCCACTGATCATCGACGAGGGAGAGGAGCACGGCCGTGCGCAACAGCACCGCTGCCGTCATTCCCCCGTCGCGCTACGAGGTGATCCTGGTGTCTCCGTCGTCCCGGTGCCGGCTGCGCGGCCGCCACTGGACGACGCCCTGACGACACCCGCCTCCTGGCCTTTCGTCAGGGGAATCGCGCTGTCCCGCTGAAGAATCCTCCCGAAAGGGTCTTGGGCCGTGCGTCCCCGAATACCTGACAACTCCCTTGCCATCATCCGCAACCTCGGCATCCTCGCCCACGTCGATGCCGGCAAGACCACCGTCACCGAGCGCATGCTGTTCCTGGGCGGTGCCACGTACAAGCGCGGTGAGGTGCACGACGGCACGACCGTCACCGACTTCGACCCCCTGGAGCGCGACCGCGGCATCACGATCTTCGCCGCCGCGGTGAGCTTCGCCTGGGACGGGCACCGCGTCAACCTGATCGACACCCCCGGCCACGTCGACTTCTCCGACGAGGTGGAGCGCTCGCTGCGGGTGCTGGACGGGGCGATCGCGGTGTTCGACGCCGTCGCGGGCGTCGAGCCGCAGAGCGAGTCCGTGTGGCGGCTGGCCGACCGGTACGGCGTGCCGCGCATCGCGTTCGTCAACAAGCTCGACCGGGCCGGCGCCGACCTGGACACGGCCGTCGAGTCGATCCGCCGCCAGCTGCACAAGGCCCCGCTGGTGGTCCAGCTGCCGATCGGGCAGGAGGGCCGGTTCACCGGGGTCGTCGACCTGGTGCGGATGCGTTCGCTGGTGTGGGCGGGCGAGGGCTGCTCGGCCGGGCCGGTGCCGGAGGACCTGCTGGCGGAGGCGCGGCGGCGGCGCCGGCTGCTCGAGGAGTCGGTGGCCGAGCTGCACCCCGGCGCGCTGGAGGAGTTCTGCGTGCGGCCGTCGATCTCCGACGGGACGCTGGCCGGCGCGCTGCGCGACCTCACGCGCAGCGGCGCGGGCCTGGTGGTGCTCTGCGGGTCGGCCTACCGGGACCGCGGGATCGAGCCGCTGCTCGACGCCGTGGTGGCCTACCTGCCGTCGCCGCTGGACGTGCCGCCGGTGCGCGGCGAGGACGGCGCGGAACGGGCCGCCGACCCGGAGGCGCCGCTGGCGGCGCTGGCGTTCAAGGTGAACGCCACCGCCACCGGGCGGCTGACCTACGTGCGGATCTACTCGGGAACGATGCGGAAGGGGGACACGGTACTGGTCACTGGACTGGTCACCGGGCTGGTCACCGGACCGGCCACCGGCGCGGGGCGCACCGAGCGCGTCAGCCGCATCCTGCGCGTGCAGGCCGACCGGCACACCGAGGTGGACCTGGCGACGGCCGGGGACATCGTCGCGGTCGTCGGCCTCAAGTCGGCCCGCCTCGGGACCACGCTGTGCGCGCCCGGCGCGCCGCTGGTGCTCGAACCGCCGAGCACGGCCGAGCCGGTGGTGTCGGTGGCGGTCGAGGCCCGCAGGAGCACCGACGCCGACCGGCTGGCCTCCGGGCTGGCGCGGATGGCCGAGGAGGATCCGTCGCTGGCGGTCCGTACGGACGCCGAGACCGGGCAGACGCTGCTGTCCGGGATGGGCGAGCTGCACCTGGAGGTCGCGGTGGACAAGCTCCGGCGCGAGCACGTCCTGGACGTCGCCGTGGGCCGCCCGCAGGTGGCCCACCGGGAGACGGTCGTGCGCGGCGTGTCCGGGCTGCTGTACCGGCACGTCAAGCAGGACGGCGGCGCCGGGCAGTTCGCCCACGTCGTGCTGGACGTGGAGCCGCTGGACGGCGTCTTGGACGGTGCCTTGGACGGTGTCTTGGACGGAGGCGGTTTCGCGTTCGCCTCGACCGTCGTCGGCGGCCGGGTGCCGCGCGAGTACGTGCGCGCGGTGGAGGCCGGCTGCCGGGACGCCCTGGCCGACGGCCCGCTCGGCGGCCACCCGGTGACCGGCCTGCGGGTCACGCTGACCGACGGGGCCACCCATCCGAAGGACTCCTCGGACCTGGCGTTCCGCACGGCCGGGCGGCTCGCGCTGCGCGAGGCGCTGCGGGCCAGCGCCATGGAGCTGCTGGAGCCGGTGGTGGAGGTCACGGTCACCGTGCCCGACGACGCTGCCGGCGCCGTGCTCGGCGACCTGGCCGCCAGGCGCGGCCGGATCTCGGGCTCGACGGCACGGGCCGGGACCGTGGTGATCACCGCCGTGGTGCCGCTGGCCGAGGTGTTCGGGTACGCGACCCGGCTGCGCAGCCGTACGCAGGGCCGTGGCACGTTCACCACCAGGCCCGCCGGTTACGCCCCCGCCCGGTAGGCGTGGCGGCGCGATCGGATCGGCCATAGTGTGACCATGAGGGTGCTGGCCGGGGTCGACGTGGGGACCACGCATGTCAAGGTGGGCTTCTTCGACGAGCGGGGCGGCTGCGTCGCGGCCGTGCGGCAGCCGAC
>NZ_JBSFTC010000493.1:0-5644 GCF_053590415.1 Nonomuraea sp. NPDC003201 | reverse complement strand
TCCACGACCGCGTCATAGTCGCCCCGCCCGAAGGCCACCAGCGAGCGGCACACCGGCAGGCCCACCCTGAGCGTCATGTCCCGGTTGGTGACGCCTGTGGTTCTGCAACCCGACGAACCCGCTGATGAACTGACGCAGGTCCGTGGGCGGGTCGCCGGCACGGGACGACGTCTTGCCCGGCGTGTTGTCGAACTCGTTGATCACCTTGCCGTTGCGGGTGATCGTGTAGTGCTGCCCGACCACCCGGACCTCGTAGTCGTTCCACGTGCCCTTCGGGGTGACCCCGGCCTTGTCCAGGCCCGAGGCGGCGAAGTTGTAGACGGAGCCGGTCTTCTGCGGCTCGCCGGTGTCGCCGTCGTAGATCTGGATCTCGTGACCGCAGAAGATCGCGACCCAGGCGGGCGACGTACGGGCCGAGCCGGCCGTTCCGCAGCTTCCCGCCGGACGTTGCTCCAGCGGCGTCCTCGGGTCGGGGAACCGTACGAAGACCCCGCTGTTGGCGCGGAGCGCGTCGGGCGCGACGTCACGGAACTGCAGCCTCAGCGAGAAGTCCGCGTACGCCTTCTTGGAATACCACAGCATTCCGAGACCGCCGGAGGCACGGATCGTGCCGTCCGGTTGCAGGGTGAACTGTCCCGACGGGGCCTGCGTCCACCCCTGGAGCGACTGCGCCGTCCCGTCGAAGAGGGTCTCGTATCCGTTCGTCTTGCCGATCTCGGACTCGGCGGCCGCCTTCTTGAGCGCGGACGCCTCGCGGTCGTCGATGACGCCGTCCTTGCGGGCCTTGTTCACCACGTCGTTGAGGTGGCTCATGAACTCGCCGTGGTTCTTCCAGCCGCGCTCGTCGTCGATCAGGTCGTTCAGCGTGCAGCCGCCGCCGGCCACGCGGTTGGCCACGCCGGTGTCGGTGTCGAGCAGCCGGACCGTCGGCCGGGCGTCGGGGGCGGTGCATTCGACCTTGACGTCGATCGTGCCGGTGGCAGTCGTCCCGTCGGCGTAGGTGACCTTCAGCGTCGCCTTGTAGGTGCCGAAGTCCTTGTAGGAGTGCGTGGGGTTCGCCTCCTTCGACGGCCTGCCGCCGTCGCCGAAGTTCCACTCCCACGACACGCCGCCGGCCTTCGTGCTGGAGAACGCCATCGTCCTCGGGTCGCTCTGCCGGACGGGACGCGCCACGGCCAAGCTCGGGTTCGGCGTCGCCGGACCACCCTTGTAGGCGACGCGGATCAGCTTCTGGTTGGGGTGGAGGCTGAAGAACCCGCCGGCGTAGTCGAGCATGTAGAGCGCGCCGTCCGGCCCGAACTTGGCGTCCATCCACGACTGCATCTGAGTGGTGCCGCCGCCGCCCGGGATGATCTGGCGCAGGTCCTCGCCGAACACGGGCCGGCCCGCCTCGGGCACGGTCTTCGGGTCGACGGTCACGGCGACGCGGTTGTTGCCGTTGGACTCGTCACCGATGAACCACTTGTTCTCCCAGTACGCCGGCCACGCCACACCGCTGTCGGTGTCGACCTGGGAGCGATGGTAGGTCGGCCCCGACATGACCGCCTGGCCGCCGCCCTTGAGGTAGGGAATGGTCAGGGTCTCCTCGCCCGGCTTGTACGTGGGCAGGCCGCTGCCGTCGTTCCGCTTCGGGTAGACGGGGCCGCCGCCCTGCGGCGAGTACCAGATCATGTTGGAGCGCGCCGGCGGGATGTCGACGAGGCCGGTGTTGCGCGGTGAGGTGTTCTTCAGGTGGTCGCAGTCGTACCAGTCGGCGGGCTGGGTGGCGTCGACGTTGCTGCGGTCACGGTAGGGCTGCTTGTCGCCCATGCAGTACGGCCAGCCCTGGTTGCCGGCGGACCTGAGGATCGTGGCGGTCTCGTACTTGGCGGGACCCCACGTCTCGCTGGGGCCGCCGGCGTCGGGACCGACCCATCCGGCGGTCAGCCAGTTGTTCACGTTGTCCCAGGCGATGCGCGCGATGTTGCGGACGCCCATCACCCAGATCTCCGGGCGGGTCTTGCCGCCGCCCTCCTCCTTGCCGGTGAACAGGTTGCCCTTGGGGATGGTGTAGGTGCCGTCGGGCTCCGGGTGGATGCGGAGGATCTTGCCGTTGAGGTCGTTGGTGTTGCCCGCGGTACGGCGGGCGTCCTGGAACGAGACGCCCTTGTAGTCCGCGGTCCAGTTGTTGCCGGAGTAGCCGCCCGAGCCGCCGGAGGAGTTGCTGTCACCGCTGCCGACGTAGAGGTTGCCGTCCTTGTCGAAGGCCATGCCGCCACCCGCGTGGCAGCAGCTGTGGATCTGGGTGTCCCACTGCAGCAGGTCCTTGCGAGTGCTCTGGTCGATGGCCTGGTTGGCGGCGTCGTAGGTGAGCCGGGAGACCGTCCGCTTGCCGATCCGCTTGTCCCTGTCGATCGACTCGTGCGGCATCCAGTAGACGTAGACCCAGCCGTTCTGCTCGAACTTGGGGTCGAGCGTGATGCCGATCAGGCCTTCCTCGTTCTTGACCAGTTCGTCGCCGCTGCCGCGGTTCCCCATGACGGCGAGCGTGGTCAGCAGCTTGACCTGCTTGGTCTTCGGGTCCCACTGGTGGATGGTGCCGCAGCCGAGGCCGACCTTGGGGTCGTTCCAGTCGGCGATCGGGCCGGTCGTGCAGGCGGCCTTGCCGATGTAGAGGACCTTGCCGTCCGGGGCGATGGTCAGACCGTGGGGCTCGCCGATCTGGTCGAGCTGGCCCTGCTTGTTCTGCGCGGTCAGCCGCTCGACGGCGTAGTTCGAGGCGATCGTCGCCTGGCAGTCACCGCGCACCAGGCCGGCCGCCCACCGGATGGCGCCGCCGAGGTGGCTCTGGAACTGCTCGTCGCCGGTGTAGCCGGCCTTGGTGCCGCCCATGCCGGTGTAGAACGACCGGCCACCGTCGTAGTCGCGGCACCACGAGATGGGATGGAACGCGCCGTTGCCGTTCAGGCCCTGGTCGTAGGTGTGCTCGCCGACCTGCGCGACCGTGTGGACCTTGCCCAGCGGGTTGGGGCTCCAGTTCATCCACGTGTCGGTGCGCTTCACGGTGAAGGGCAGCCCCTTGTTCGCCGGGTGCTGGCGGTCGACGAGGTCGACGACGGCCTCCTGCGGCTTGCTCTCCGGGGGCTCTCCGGCGGTGGGGCCGAACAGCCGCAGCTCGGCCAGCTGGATCAGGGGCTCGCCGCCGTTCGCGGTGATGTTGAGCCGGTAGTACTGGTACGCCGTGCTGTTGGCGAACGTGTACTCCTTGGTCTGGAACCGCTGGGGGAAGCTCTCCCCGGTCCGCTTGTCGAGGTCGGTCCAGTCCGTCCCGTTCTGGGAGCCTTGGAGGGCCCAGTCCTTCGGGTCACGCCCGGGGAAGTCGTTGGCGGACGTCAACGCGTAGTGCGCGATCGCGACCGGCTTCTCGAGCTTCCCCTGGACCCATCCGGTCGGCGTCCGGGCCAGCCACTTGGTGTCGTTGCTCCCGTCGAACAGCTTGTCCTTGGTCTCGTTCGGCGGGTTCTCAGCGCTGGCGGCGCTCTCCACCACCTTCTCCGGAGGGGGCAGGGCGCCGGCGGGGCGGGTGCCGATCAGTTCGGTGAACCAGGCCGAGTCCGCCTGGGCGCGCGCGGCGTCGTGGACTCCGACGAACCCGCCGCCGTTCCTGATGTACGCCTGGAAGGCGGCCAGCTGGCCGTCGTTCAGCTCCGAGCCCTTGGCGGACAGGAACACCACGCCGCGGTAGCGCGCCAGGTTGTCGGTGGTGAAGACCGCCGGATCCTGCGAGGCGTCGACGGAGAAGCCGTTCTTCCCGCCCAGTTCCTTGATCGCCGCCGTGGCCTGCTTGACCGGGTCGTCCTGCTTGTCGGCGGGGCCGTGGAAGACCAGCACGCTGACAGGGCTCTTGTCGGAGCCATGTTCCGGCGGCTTCGGGGCGGCGGCCTGTGCCTGGGCGGGTACGGCGGCGGGGGTCGCCAGCCCGAGGATCAGGACGGCGCTCGACATCGTGATCAGTAAGCGGCGCCAGGCGGTTTGTCGGGGCGGTAAGAGGGCTTTTCGGCCCATCGTTCGCTCCTTCGGGTTGAGGGTGATTCGGGACCTGCTGGGGAAGAGCTGAGGGTTCTGCCGCGGCCGGGTCCTGGGCCGCGTCAGTGATGCGCGCCCGTCGTGGGGCTCGTCGTGGGGCTCGTCGTGGGGCCCGCGTGGCCGTCACCCGAGTGGTCGGGCATGTTCCCGTCCGCGTCGGTCACCGTGAAGATCCCGGCCATCCCCATGTCGGAGTGGCTCTGGACGTGGCAGTGGTACATCCACGCTCCCGGGCCGACGCGCTCCCCGGCGATCACCTGGAAGCCGAACGACTCGGCCGGTCCGGTGATCTTGGTGTCGATGATCCGGCTCTGGTCCTGCGGGTGTTCCAGCAGGCCGGTGCGGTTGTCGGCCCAGCGGTGCCCGTGGATGTGGAACGTGTGGTAGAACTCGCCGTGCGTGATCACGATCCACTCCACCCGCTCGCCGAGCTTCGCGACGAACTCGGGTGCCTGATGGGCCGGCTGGTTGTTGATCGACATGTCGTTGAAGACGACGGTGAACTGCTTGTCCGGCCTGAGGTCGCCCTTCCTGCGGACCACCAGCGGCCCGTAGAGTCCCTGCCGGATCCCCCCTGTGCCGTGATCGGTTCCCACGACGTGGTCGTGGTAGTGCCAGTAGCCGGCGCTGCCGGGCTCGATGCTGCCGCCCGGGCGCCGGCCGGGGGCATGGGTGCGCCAGGTGTAGGTGCGCCGGCCGCCCGGTTCCACCACGCTGTCGTTCAGCCTGGTGCCGTCGCTGGCCGCGTCGTAGTCGACCCCGTGCACGTGCAGGCTGGCCGCCACGTCCAGGTTGTTGACCATCTCGATCTCGAGGGTGTCGCCCTCGACCATCTCGATGAGAGGGCCGGGGATCGTGGGCTTGCCGGGCTCCAGGCCGTAGCCCAGCCGGCCGTCCGGCAGCCGCTCGGCGTAGAGGGTCATGCGGCGGACGTTGCCCTTGCCGGGCTTGTCCGCGGGCTTGTCGATCGTTGCTTCGGCCTGGCTGGATGCTACTAACGGTGCGACCGCGGCGAACGCCGCGGAGGCGGTGAAGGCACGCCGGGAGAACAGGCTTTTCGCCATGCCTCTGCCTACCTCGGTCATGGTTCCCCAATCGGTGACGGCGCCCCACTCGCGTGAGGGCTGGGTGCGGCTGCTCGTGTGGTTCGGGAGCGAGCGTGTAAGAGTGGGAATCACAGAGAGTCGAGGGTGGTAGTTAGGGTGACCGCCGATGGAAGTACGCGCCTTTTTTGACCAAATGTCAAGACTTTCGCCAAAATCTGGCCAAAGGTCTGCGTGATCCCCTACGTGGTGGCTCGCTGAGTGCGTCGGCCGCATCCGATCATCGCGGCGATAGGACGTGCGCCGCTCATCTTCTGCTTGACCATCGGTAAAAGTCGCTCTTAGCATCGCGACTAGTGACATACCGGACGTATTTCTCGTCCGGCGTGGAGCCCGACACGTAGGAGCTTGCATGGACAAGGTCGGGGTGTGGCTCATAGGGGCACGGGGATCCGCGGCGACGACCGCGACCGCCGGCGCGAGGCCGGAAAGGGCGGCAAGGTGGTCTATGAGATCACCGAGGCGGGCCGGGCCGA
>NZ_JBSFTC010000492.1:0-5677 GCF_053590415.1 Nonomuraea sp. NPDC003201 | reverse complement strand
CCTTTCCCTACACCCCCATCATCCCATCCGCCCGAGCCGCCCGAGCCGCCCGAGCCGCCCGAGCCGCCCGAGCCGCCCGAGCCGCCCGAGACGTCGATCGACGGGGTAGTCCAGTCGAGCGTCGCGCGCAGCTCGTCGACGTTGGCTCCGGCGTACTTGGACCAGGTCAGGCCGGTGGCGGACAGGAACAGCAGGCCGAGCACCGCCCACAGGCCGATCGAGCCGTGCCAGGACAGCGTGCGGCGGAGCCCGCCGGCGGCGCGGTCGGGGACGATGAGATGGCGCCGGTTGCGGCGGCGCCGGGCGACCCAGAGGACCAGGCCGCCGAGCGCGACCACCCACAGCCAGCTGGCGGCCAGCTCGCTGTAGATCCGTCCGGGTTCGCCCAGGTGGAGCTGGCGGTGGAGGGTGGAGATCCAGGCGCGTACGGGCAGCGCTCCCGAGCTGCCGTAGCTTTCCAGCGTGCCGCGCACCTGGCCGGTGGAGGGGTCGACGAAGACCGCCAGCTGGGTGCTTTCGGCGAGGCCCGGCTGGTTGATCAGCACGCGGGTGGTCTGGCCCGGTTCGGCGGCGGGCCGCACCGCGGTGACGGTGCCCTGGGGGTGGGTCGCGCGGGCCGCCGCGACCTGCGCGCTGAGGGGCAGGCTGGTCTTGCCGGCGGGCGCGGTGAGCTCGTGCTGGTAGACGACCTGCTCGATCTGGTACGAGGCGGCGTACATCAGGCCGGTGCACGCGGCGACGAGCAGGAAGGGGGCGATGAGGACGCCCGCGTAGAAGTGCAGCCGCAGCACCAGCGGGCGCAGCGCGGCCCAGGCGGTCCGCTCACGGGACGGCGGGGGGACGTGATCGACGGTATCGCCGACGTCGGCGGTCGAGGTCATCAGGCGTTCTCCACTCACAGCGCACACGGATGCGCGCGCTCTCGACAAGGCGGAACACGGGCCGGTGGCCCGAAAAGGATCAGATGAGGGAGAGACGCGCCGGCGGGCCCCGCCGGAAGTTCGCCGCCGCGAACAGGCGCTGGAGGAAGGCGTCGTGGTCGTCCCACGCCGCGGGCCGGCCACCGTACGGGCTCGGCTCGACCAGCCCGCCCGTCAGGACCGAAAGGACGCTCCACCAGCGGCCGACGGACGCGACGGCGAGATGGAGCAGCGCGGCCAGCGCGGTCTCGCCCCGCGCCAGCCACCAGGCCGAGATGACCGCCGTCATGCCGTGCACCAGGAACATGCCCACGCCCGTGGTGTGCTCATGAGGCGGCGGCACGTCGGCGGCGCCCGCGCCGAACAGCAGATGCATGCCGTACTGGGCGGCGAAGCAGGCCGCGAGCAGCACCTCCATGCCGCGCTGGCGGCCGGCGAGCAGGAACGCGCCCGTCCAGGTCAGTGCGAGCGCGCCGAGCAACGTGCCCGCGCGCACCGGATCGCCGCCGGCCAGTCCATGCAGGGCAGCCGAAACCAGCACGCAGACCGCCGCGAACATCGCGGCGCGTATTGCGCGCAAGAAGGGCCGGCCGACATGCACCCGGTCATAGTGCCATGTGATCGAGAATTCGTATATACGGAATTTGGATCTTAAAAAACATTGCCTGTCGCTTGAACCCAACCTCAGGAACCTGCGTATCCCACCTAAAGGCGAGCCGTGAGCGCGCCTGGTGGTATTACGGGAAAGGTTCGCGCCAATGACCCTGTCCGTCGCGGTTAAGGGAATGAGCTGTGGCTGCAGTGCCTCGACGATCCGGGCACAGGTCCTGCCACTGCGGGGCGTCGAGCGGGTGGAGGTGGACGTGCTGGGGGGCCGCGTCACCGTGAGCGGAGGCCCGCTGCTCGAGGAGTCGCAGGTGCGCGCGGCGATCGTCGAGGCCGGATACAAGGTGGCCTCCTGATCGTCCGCGGCGAGAGGCGCCTGATCTGAGGACGGCGGCACCGGTGTGCGAAGATCTGTCCGCGATGGGTCCGTTGTCGGTGGTGCGGTGGGTGCGCGCGGCGAGCTTCGCCGCCACGTGCGCCGCCCTGGCCATGCTCGGGCACCTGGCTGGCGGAGGCTACTTCGACGCGGTGTCGACACTGGGCGGCTTTCTGCTCCTGCTGCCTGTCGCGCTGGCCCTGACCGGGCGTGAGCGCAGCCTGGGCGCCATCCTGCCCGCGACGGCCTTGTCGCAGGTCGTCCTGCACGTCCTGCTGAGTCAGGGCGCCGCCCACCACGCGATGGCCTCCCTCGGGGCCGTCCCGGGCGCGGCGCAACTCCATCACGGAGGCTCCCAGAGCTTCGGGATGCTGGTCATGCACGCGCTGGGCGTGCTGCTGACCTCCGCCTGGTTGCGGTGGATCGAGTCGGGCCTGTGCGCCCTGGTCCGGCAGGTGGCCGGACGGGTGCTGCGCCCGCTGCTGGTCCTGGTCTTCACGGTGGCCGGGTGCACGGCCACCGGCCCGAGGGCGATCGCGTACGCGGGTGAGGACGAAACCCCGCCTATTCGCGCCTTCCTCCGACATGCCCTCGTAGGGCGGGCACCTCCTGGAGCGCACGCAGGGATCGCCTGATCCGGCGTCGGCCGTCCGCGCCGATTCCCGGGGCCGTTTCCCCATGCCTTTTCCCGAACAAGCCGACACCGGGCGTGCCGTAGCGCCGCCCGGGCGCCGCGCGTTGCCGCGATGCGCCGGTCACCGTCGTGACCCGCGCCGGTCTCGCGTGCCTCCAGACTCGACCTCGAAGAGAGCATCATCGATGAATCCCTGTCATGTGCGCCGCCCGCTGGCCGCCGCGCTCTGCGCGCTGGTGGCCCTGACCGGTTGCGGTGACCCCGCCGGCTCCGAGAGCGGATCCGCCGCCGTCCCCACTGCCTCCACCGTGTCCGGCTACCCCCTGACCTTCGACAACTGCGGCACGAAAGTCACCTTCCAGCGTCCGCCGCAGCGCGTGCTGATCCTCAACGGCACCAGCGTGGCCGAGGTGGAGAGCTTCATCATGCTCGGACTGGACAAGAGCGTCCTGGCCAACGCCCAGAGCTACGGCGTCTCCGACGACCCCGAGATGATCGGCAGGATCAAGGCGCTGCCGACCGGCGGGCTGACGATGAACAAGAACTTCGACGTCCCCGCCGAGCAGGTGCTCAAGCTCAAGCCGGACCTGGTGGTGTCCACCTGGTCCGGCGGGTTCGACGCCAAGAACGGCTTCGCCACCCGCGAGCAGCTCGCCGCCGCCGGGATCACCTCGCTGGTCAACCCGGTCAACTGCGCGATGGGCAAGCCCGAGGCCACGGAGGAGGAGAAGCGCGCCTACCGCAACCAGTCGATCAACTCCTCGCTGGAGTTCATCGCGCTGCTGGGGCGCGTCTTCGACGTCCAGGACCGCGCCGCCGACCTGATCGGCAAGCTGCGCGCCCGCGTCGAGGCCGTACGGGCGCGGGTCGCGGGCCGGCCCGCCAAGAAGGTCCTCATCGCCTATCCCGGCATGGCCATGATGAACGCCAACGGGCTCCCTGCCGTGATGACCGGCGGCATCTACGACGACGTGATCAAGGCCGCCGGTGGCGTCAACGCCTTCGCCGGGCAGAGCTCGGACGCCACCCGCACCCTCAACACCGAGCAGCTCGCCACCGCCCAGGTGGACGTGCTCGTGGTCGGGCAGTTCACGCCGGACGAGCGGCCCGAGGCGGAGGCGGCCAAGCTGTTCGCCGCCTACCCGCACTGGGCCGCGTCGAAGTCCAGGACGTACGCGGTGGTCTCCGACGGGGTGTATCTCGGCCCGCTCAACGCCGTGGCCGTGGAGAAGCTCTCCAAGGTGGTCCACCCCGGTGACTGACATCCTCACACCCGCGCCGGCGACCAGGGCCGCGCCGTCGCGGCGCCCGCACCTCGTCTCCGGCCCCGCCACCGGGCTGCTGCTGGCCGCCTTGGTCGTCGCGCTGGTCGCGGCCCTGGTGGCAGGCATATCCGTCGGCTCGGTCAACCTTCCGCCCGGCCAGGTCTGGGGTGTGGTCTGGGCCCACCTGACCGGGCGCGGCGCGCAGGCGGATCCGCTGCTCAGCCAGGTCGTCTGGGACCTGCGCACCCCTCGGGCGCTGCTCGCCGCGCTCGCCGGGGCCGGCCTGTCGGTGGCCGGGGTCGCGTTGCAGTCCCTCGTACGCAACCCGCTCGCCGACCCGTACGTGCTGGGCGTGTCCTCGGCCGCCTCGCTCGGGGCCGTGCTGGTCCCCGCGCTGGGCAGCGCCGCCCTCGCCGGGACGCTGGGCGTCACCGGGGCCGCCTTCGCCGCCGCCCTGCTGTCGGCGCTGCTGGTGTACGTGCTGGCGCAGCGCGCGGGCCGGCTGCTGGACTCGTGGCTGGTGCTGACCGGCGTCGCCGTCGGCTATCTGTGCGCGGCGGCCACCACGTTCGTGCAGCTCCAGCTCAACCCGACCGAGCTGCAGGGCATGATGTTCTGGCTGATGGGCAGCGTCGCCGGGGCGTCCTGGGCCGACCTGGGCGTGCCCGCCCTGATCGTCGTCTGCTGCCTGGCCTGGCTGTCCCTGCAGGCCCGCGCGCTGAACGCGCTGCTGGCCGGCGAGGAGGCCGCCATCGCCGTCGGCGTGCCGGTGGCGGTGCTGCGGATCGGGCTGCTCGTGGCCGGATCGCTGCTGACGGCCACCGTGGTCAGCGTGGTCGGCGGCATCGGCTTCATCGGGCTGATGATCCCGCACATGGCCAGGTTCGTCGTCGGGGCCGACCACCGCCGGGTGCTGCCCGTGTCGCTGCTGGCCGGAGCGCTGTTCCTGGTGCTGGTGGACCTGGCGGCCCGGATCGCCGACCGGCCCAACGAGCTGCCGGTGGGCATCTTCACCACCGGGCTCGGCGTTCCGTTCTTCCTGTGGCTGCTGCGCCGCCGATCAAGTGGAGGCACCGATGCGGCTTGACCTGGCCGGCGTCAGCGCCCGGATCGACGCCCGCCCCATCGTCGAGGACGTGAGCCTGACGGCCGGGCCGGGCGAGTTCGTCGCGCTCATCGGACCGAACGGCAGCGGCAAGTCCACCCTGCTGCGCACCGTCTACCGGTCGCTGCGCCCGTCCGGCGGCGTGGTCCGGCTCGACGGGCAGGACCTGTGGGGGATGCGGCCCCGCCAGGCCGCCCGGCACCGCGCCGTGCTGCCCCAGCACAGCCAGGTCGCCGACGGGCTGTCCGCCGCCGACGTCGTCGCCACCGGCCGCCACAGCCACCAGCGGCTGCTCGACCGGGAGAACGCCGCCGACCGCGCGGCGGTCGCCACCGCGCTGGAACGGGTCGGCATGGCCTGGGCGGCCGACCGGCTGATGCCGACGCTGTCGGGCGGGGAGCGGCAACGCGTGCTGCTCGCCCGCGCGCTGGCCCAGCAGGCGCCGCTGCTGGTGCTCGACGAACCCACCAACCATCTGGACGTCGGCTCCCAGCTCCTGCTGCTGGACCTGATCCGCTCCCTCGGCCTGACCCTGCTGGCCGCCCTGCACGACCTCGACCAGGCCGCCGCCTACGCCGACCAGGTCGTGGTCCTGCGCGACGGCCGCGTCGCCGGGCACGGCCCGCCCCTGGAGGTGCTGACGCCGGCGTTCATCGAGGAGGTCTTCGGCGTACGCGCGCACATCAGCCCGCACCCGATAACCGGCCGCCCGCACATCGCCGTGGCCTCACCCGCACCGTGAACATGCGCCGGCCGGTCCCTGGACCGGCC
>NZ_JBSFTC010000491.1:0-5759 GCF_053590415.1 Nonomuraea sp. NPDC003201 | reverse complement strand
GCCAGCGCCGCCCCCGCCGCGCCACTGCCGCAGCACAGGTCGAGGAGGACCGGCGGCCCCGCGACGCGGCGGGCCAGCGCGACGGCCTGGCCGATGAGGAACTCGGTGCGCGGCCTGGGCACGAACACCCCCGGCTCCACGACCATCCGCAGGCCGCAGAACTCCGCCCAGCCGAGGACGTGCTGGAGGGGTTCGCCGGCGACGCGGCGCTCGACCATCGCGGCGAGCTCCGCGGGGGTGCGGGCGGTGGAGACGAGCAGCTCGGCCTCGTCCTCGGCGAACACGCAGCCTGCGGCGCGCAGCCTGGCGACGACGGCGGGGGTGGGGGCGGCTGAAGGGACAGATGACGAAAAAACCGACATGAGAGCCTTTCGGGATGCCGATGGGCGCTCCCGTGGTCACCTAATCCTGATCATGGGGAGGGAGCACCCGGCCTGCAACAGCGTTGATGGGTCTCACCTCCTAGGGACGATCTGGCCGAGAGCGTACCAGAGCTATCTCCCGGCTCCCGATAGGGTCGTGGATCACGACCCCGCGACCTCCTGGGAGAGCGTCATGAGCATCGCCGCGTACACCGTGACCGACCCCGTGGCCGAGCACGGCGAGGGGCCCGTGTGGTCGAGCCGGTGGGGCGGGCTGCGGTGGGTGGACATGCTGGCCGGCGACGTGCTGGCGCTCGACCCGCGGGGCGGGGTGCGCCGCCGCCACGTGGGCAAGGTGGCCGCCGCGCTGCGGCCGCGCACGTCGGGCGGCTACGTGGTCGCGGGCGAGCGCGAGCTGCTGCTGTCCGACGGCGACGATCTGGACGCCCCGCTGCGCTCCCTGGGCGAGGCGTGGAGCGACCCCGGCGTCCGCATGAACGACGGCGGCTGCGACCCCGACGGCCGCTTCTACATCGGCAGCATGGCCTACGACGAGACCCCGGGGGGCGGGTCGTTCTACGTGGCCGGGCCCGGCGGCGACCTGCGGGTGGTGCTGCCGGAGGTGACGATCTCGAACGGGTTCGACTTCAGCCCGGACGGCTCCCTGGCCTACTACGCCGACACCACGACCGGCCGGGTGGACGTGCTCGACTACGACCCGGAGGGCGGACTGAGCGGGCGCCGCCCGTTCGCGGTCGTCGATCCGGAGCATGGGGCTCCCGACGGGCTGACCGTCGACGCCGAGGGCGGGGTCTGGGTGGCGCTGTGGGAGGGCGCGGCCGTGCGCCGCTACGACGCGAGCGGCCGGCTCGACGCCGTCGTCAGCCTGCCGGTACGGAGGGTCACGGCGGTGACGTTCGGCGGCGAGGGCCTCGACCGGCTGTTCATCACCACCTCCGCGCTCGGCGTGGACCGGGCGGAGCAGCCGGACGCGGGCGCCGTCTTCGCCGCCGACCCCGGCGTTCAGGGGCGGCCGGTCCTCCTCACTACCTTGTGAGGTGCTAACCTAGCCCATCTAGGAAAATAACTAGACGGCTTAGGCTCAGGAGGTGGCCATGGCGCGTGCCGGGCTGACGGCGGACCGGGTGACCGAGGCGGCCGCGGAGCTGGCCGACGAGGTCGGGTTCGACAACATCACCGTGTCCGCGCTGGCACGCCGGTTCGGGGTGGCGGACGCGAGCCTGTACTCGCACGTCAAGAACCTCAAGGACCTGCGGGTCCGGGTGGCGGTCCTGGCCGCCCGCGACCTGGCCGACCGGCTCGCCGACGCGACGGCGGGGCGGGCGGGCAAGGAGTCGCTGGCCGGGTTCGCCAGTGCGTGGCGCGAGTTCGCGCGGACCCGTCCCGGCCGCTACCAGGCCACCCAGATGCCCCTGGACGCGGCCGTGGTGGCCGAGTCCGCGGGGCATCTGCGGATCATGTCCATCACGTACGCGCACCTGAGCGCGTACGGGCTGCCGGAGCCGGACCTGACCGACGCCATCCGCCTGCTGCGCAGCACGTACCAGGGATTCTTCAGCCTGGAGGCGGGCGCCGGGTTCAACCACCCGCGCGACCTCCAGGACACCTGGACGAAGATCCTCGACGTGCTCGACGTCGCGCTGAGGCATTGGCCGGGCAACCCCCAAGGAAACGATCATGAATCCCCTCTCTGAGAACGACATCCGCGCGTCCTTCGTCAACTGCTCCAAGGGCGAGGCCCGCCGGCTCGGCCTCCCGCGCGACCTGTCCGAGTCCCCCTGGACCGACCTCGACTTCCTGGGCTGGCGTGACCCGGGGGCGCCCGAGCGGGCGTACCTGGTGGCCGAGCGCGACGGTCGGGCGGTCGGTGTGGCGTTGCGCCTGGCGCAGGAGGTGCGCAGGAGCTTCACGAAGTCCACGCTGTGCTCGGTCTGCGTCACGCCGCATTCGGGCACCGGGGTGGCGCTGTTCACCGCGCCCAGGACCGGGGCGGCGGGCCGGCAGGGCAACACGGTCGGCGCCTACATGTGCGCGGACCTGGCCTGCTCCCTCTACGTCCGTGACAAGAAGCGCACGGAGCTGGGCACCCGGTTCGAGTCGCTCACCGTGGAGGAGCGGATCGTGCGGGCCGCCGCCAACCTGGACGGGTTCCTGGAGCGGGTGCTCGACGGCGACCTGAGGTGACGCGGCTCGGCGGCGGCCTGCGGGGACGCGGCTTTGTGACGGCGGCCTGAGGCGACGTGGGTTGGCGGGGGCGACGTCCAGCGCGCGTCCGTGGACGGGAAGGGCCGTCCGCGGCGCCGTTCCGGCGCTCTGTGAGGCGCCGGTGCGGGCGTCGCCCATGGCTTGGACAGCGCTTGCACTCCCGGCGGTTCCATCGAAACGCCGGCGAACCCGCATCCGCGTCAACCCAGCAGCTCAGGCGTGTGATCCTTGAGCGTGTCCAGGAAGGCCGCCGCCAACCGGCTCCGGTGGCCACTCCGCCTCCGTACGGCCACCACGGGCAGGCCCGCGTCCATGCTCTCCACCTCGATCGCCCGCAGGCTGCCGATGCGCAGCTCCTCCCGGACGCTTCCGGTGGGCATGAGCGCGACGCCCAGCCCGGCCTCGACCAGCCTGCGCTGCGCGGTGAGGCTGTCGATCCTGGTGATCGCGGGGTCGGCCAGCCCGGACGCGAGCAGCAGGCGTTCGAGAAGGTGGCCGAAGGAGTCGGACTGACCCCGCTCGGGCGGGAAGCCGAGCCACCGCTCCCCCTGGAACGCCCGCAGGTCGGGCAGGCGGCGGGCGGTGACCGGGTGCGAGGCGGCCACCACGACCAGGAGTTTCTCCACACCCAGCGGGATCGACTCCAGCTTGGGGTCGGCGTCGGAGAAGTAGCGAAGGCCCAGGGAGGCCTCGCCACCGCGTACGAGTGCGCTCACCTCGCGGCTGGTCGCGGTGCGCAGCTCGACCGAGGCGTCGGGGAACTCCGCCTCGAACGCGCGCAGCGCCCGGACGATGTGCGAGTCGGCCAGGGTGCCGACGATGGCCAGGCTGAGGGCCTGCGCCTCGGCGGGCTCCCGCGACAGGTCCCGTACGGCCCGCTCGCCGTCGCGCATCGCGGCGAGGGCCGCCTCGGCGTACGGCAGCAGCGCCCGTCCCGCCTCGGTGAGCACCACCCGGCGACCGGCCCGCTCGAACAGCGCCGCGCCCAGCGAGCGCTCCAGCTCCCTGATCCGGCGGCTGATCGCGGGCTGGGACCGGTCGAGCCTCCTGGACGCCTCCGTGAACCCGCCTGACTGGGCGATGCACACGAACGCCTCAAGCTCCTCCACTGTCACGATCCATCAGTATTCCTGATGTCAAATGTCAGATCTATGCATTTGACGGATCGCGACGGCGGCGACGACAGTGGGCTCATGACCGATCAGATGACCAGGGCCGCCCGGTTCCGGGCTCTCCACGAGCGGCCGGAGCCCTTCCTGCTGCCCAACCCGTGGGACGCCGGAACGGCGCGGCTGCTGGCCGGCCTCGGCTTCGAGGCGATCGCCACCACGAGCCTCGGCGTGGCCAACATGCTCGGCCGCACCCGGGCGAGCCGGCAGGACATCCTCGACAACTGCCGCCTCATCAGCGAGGCGACGCCGCTGCCCGTGAACGCCGACCTCGAGAACGGCTACGCCGACGAGCCCGCCGAGGCGGCCAAGATGATCGAGGACGCCTGCGCGTACGGCGCCGTCGGGGCCTCCATCGAGGACGCGACGGGCGACCCCCGGACGCCGATCTACGACTTCGGGCTCGCCGTCGAGCGGATCCACGCGGCCGTCGAGGTCGCCCGCGGCCTGCCCGTCCCGCTCGTCCTGACCGCCAGGGCCGAGAACCTCCTGTACGGCGTCGCCGACCTGGACGACACGATCAGGCGGTTGCAGGCGTTCGAGGCGGCGGGCGCCGACGTCCTGTACGCGCCGGGCCTGCGCACGCTCGACCAGATGCGCGCGGTCGTCTCCTCCGTCGGCAGGCCGGTCAACGTCGTGATGGGCTTCGCCGACCCCTCGATCACGCTGGAGCAGCTCGCCGAGATCGGCGTGCGCCGGGTGAGCATCGGCGGCGCGCTCTCCCGGCTGGCCCTGCGGTCATTCCTGGACGGAGCCCGGCAGATGCGAGCGGGCCGGTTCGGGTTCATCACCGAGATGGCCTCGATCTCCGAGCTCCACGAGGCCTTCGCCCCGTCGCCCGAGTAGACCGCCATCACCCGAGCAGGTCGCCGATGCGCGGGCTCATCGGGAGAGCAGCCACCGCCAGCGTGGCAGCTCCAGCACCGCGGTGACCACGGCCAGCACCGACACCGCCACGGCCACGACGACGGGCCAGGCGACCCACGCCGCCGCCACCGCGGCCACGAGCTGCAGCAGGACCAGCGCGATCGTCACCGGCCCCGGCACCGCGACGATCACGTTCCGTTTGTCGCCCGGCGTCGAGAACAGCGTGGGCAGGCCGATCAGCACGACGACCGACAGCACGGCCAGCGGCACGGAGTGCGGGGCGAGGGCCCACGGGGTCGCGACCCAGGCGATCAGCTCGGTGGCGAACCGGAACGCGGAGGCGACGCGGTCGTCCGGGCGCGGGGCGGAGGGCATGCGCGCAATCTACCGGGAGCGCCCCACGTGATCCGCGACGGCCTCCGACGCCAGCCGACCACGACCCGCACCCGGGCAAGGTCGCCGATGCGCGCGTACGGCGTGTCCGGATCGCCTCCACGCTGGGAGCTCACGCATACGGTCACGAAACGGATGCCAGGCCTGGTGAAGACGTGCCAGCGATGGGTGCCGGGCTCGGGGAAGACGTGCCGGCGATGGGTGCCGGGCTCGGGGAAGACGTGCCGGCGCTCGACGGTCACCTTCGCGGCCGAGGCGGACGTGCCCCCGGTCGCGAAGGAGCCGGAGCCGCCGAGGTCCCACCGAGACGATCTCACCGGTGCCGGGCGGCACCTCGGCGACGGCCCGCAGCGTCAGCGTCCTGGCCGGGCGCGACGTCGGCGCGGAGCCCGCCGTCGACGGTGAGCGTGGCCACCGGACACCGGCCTCTGATCAGGGTGCCATCGTGGCCTCCATGAAGCTGATCGAGGCAGGGTCCCGGGGATCGCCGTGGATCTCCTCGCCCGCGAAGACCACGAACTGGTGCCACCAGCCGCTCAGCTGCCCGGCCGGGAACTTGGCGGCCGTCCAGGGCCTGGCGTCGGCGAAGACGTACTCGGCCCAGGGGTTGGCCGGGTTGGGCGGGGCGGCGAAGTAGGCGGAGCCGGCCTTGGGCCAGACGACGGCCTGGCCGCCCTGCCCGCGCACGGCCGCGAGGAACTCGGCCGGCGGCGGGTGGCCCATCGCGTACGGGCTCCACACG
>NZ_JBSFTC010000490.1:0-5768 GCF_053590415.1 Nonomuraea sp. NPDC003201 | reverse complement strand
CCTCAGCCAGCTGAGCCCAATCGACTACGAGAAGACGACAGATAGCCTGAAGACTGCCGCCTGAGATCGGTGTCCACGCTCAGGGGGAAACTCCCATGGCTGGACGGCGTGATCCCGGCCGAGTGGCTCAGGCGGCATTTATCGCGTGGGCGGTGCGTGGTGCTTCTGGATGGCCTGGATGAGGTTATTGACGCCGGGGACAG
This sequence comes from Nonomuraea sp. NPDC003201, assembly GCF_053590415.1. Lineage (NCBI taxonomy): Bacteria > Bacillati > Actinomycetota > Actinomycetes > Streptosporangiales > Streptosporangiaceae > Nonomuraea > Nonomuraea sp. NPDC003201. The sequence goes on along the minus strand of NZ_JBSFTC010000490.1, from coordinate 5,565 downwards.
AAGCCGCGTGACACAGTGGGTGGAGGCCCAGATCAGCCGCTACCCTGGCAATCCCTTCGTCGTCACGTCCCGCCCACTGGGATATGACACGAATCGGCTGGCCAAGGCCGATGTCTTGGCAGTGCAGCGGTTCACCAATGGCCAGATCCGAGCCTTCCTGCACGCTTGGTGCCGGTCCATCGAGCAACGCGCTCGCCAGGGTGACCCGCACGAGATCGACCGGATCGCCGTCCAGGCTGCCGATGATCTCTTGCGCCACATCAACCGCCTTCCCGCGCTCTACGATCTGGCTGCCAACCCACTGCTCCTCACCATGATCGCCAACGTGAACCGGCATCGCGGCGGCGGCCTGCCCAGCAATCGGGCCGCCCTATATGAGGAGATGTGCCAGGTTCTGCTACACCGCCGCCAAGAAGCCAAGAATCTCACCGACGAGCTCGCCGGCCTGAACGGTGACAAGAAGGAACGCATCATCCAGGAACTCGCCTTGCACATGATGCGCCACAAGCTTCGCGACATCTCCATTGAAGACGCCCAGCGCGCGATCCGCCCCGTCCTTGAACGCACCGCTCCCACCCTCACACCAGAGGCGTTCCTTACCCATGCCCGGCGCAGCGGCCTGCTCCTGGAACGCCGACACAAGCACTATGGATTCGCTCACCAAACACTGCAGGAGTACTTGGCCGCCGCCTTGATTGCCGACCATCGCTCCCGTCGCAAGCTTCTGAGCGACAATGTCAGCGATCCCTGGTGGCGCGAGACCGCTTTGCTGTGGGCCGCCCGCGCCGACGCCAGCCGCGTCGTCCAGGCATGCCTGGACGCCCGCACCGTCCCCGCACTGCACCTTGCCTACGCTTGCGCAGCCGAAGCCCGCGAGCTCGCCCCCGCTCTACGCGACCAGCTCGACCAATTGCTAACCAGCGCACCTAGTGACCCCGAACAGATCCGACTATTGGACGGTGTCGCTGCTGCCCGCGTTCTGCAGGACACCCACGTGCTCAACGACGACGGCACCCGCATCTGCGCCCACCCTATCCCTCCCGATCTCTGGAACCGATATGCCGCCCACCCCTCCACCAGATCCGCTCCCCTGATGACCGGACCCGCCGCCGGCCCGTGGACCGCCGACATCACCGACTTCCTTACCTGGCTCCACGCCCTATTCGCCGACGGCACCAACTATCGGCTGCCGACAACAGACGAAGCCCGCCAAGCCATCAGCAACGGGCTCTACTCACAAGCAGCAATCCTTTGGGCCAAAGACACAGGGATCAGCAACCACGCCCGACTCATATCTGCCCCAGTTGATCTTCATCCTCATCGACCCACTGCTCAGCAGATCAGCACTTATCCCGACCTAATCCTCGATCACACCCATCTCCTCCTCCGCCTCCTCTTCCCGCGCTCTGCTCTCACCTTCACCCAACTTGTCACCTACAGCCACCCTCGAGAGCTCACTCCCCCTCAGCGCCAGCTTCTCTACACGCTTGATACCGCCATAGCCCATGCTCTCGCCCGCAACCCTGCTCCTAGCCCTGCCGGCGCCCTGGCTCTGGATATCTACCGTGCCTCCGGCCTCGACTTCGCCCACAACTTCGACCACATCCGCGCTCGTATTCTCGGCCGCGATCACGCCAGCACCTATGCCCGCGCCATCGCCCGTGACCGTGCCACCGCTCTCGACCTGAACCTCGATGTAAAGCTCGACCTAGACCGCACCCTTGATCGTGACCGCGACCTCGATCTCGACCGTGATCTGGACCCTGATCTCGACCGTGACCTGGGGCGCGACCTCGCCTTCGCTCGTGCAGCTGCCGCAAGCGATTTGGGATTCCTGGATGTGGGCGCTTTCGTGCTGCTCGGCGAGGCATGCCTCCAGCTGGTTCGCTGTCGCACCACACTCGCGACCCCGAGTGGTGTGAGAACGCGTAAGCGCGGGAGGGAACGAGTATCCCTGACAGAGTTCCTCCATCACGAACTAGACGCGGTCTCCACCTGGTCTCCCGCCGATGACCCCGCCATGGCTCTGAAGTACGCTCTGCGCGCCGCGAAGAGGGTCGGCGCGGCGGAGATAGAGGCCTTGGTCAACAACGCACTGCGGCTGGCTAGTCCGCTATGGGATCGAAGTCGCCCGCTTCGCCAGAGCGACATGGTCCTTGCGGCGACCTCGGTCCTGGCGGCCCTTACCAAGAGTGCGGAAGCAGCGCCGGGTTCGGAGCTGTCTCAGAACCTACGCGGAGTGCTGTCCACGCTGATCGCACTGACCCCATCGGCCGACCGTACGGACGCAACGAAGCTGGACAAGCTGCTGGTTCTGGTACGAACCTGAGGGTCCCATCTGAGTAAAGGGCCCCGGCGAAGACCAGGGCCGAGGACGAGGGCGCGCTCCTACATGTCGAGCGCGTTATTAATCTTGCTGTTGACATTGCGCCTGCCGGTAATTACATCCGCCCAGGTCATGGCCATGTGAGGGCTTCGCGTGGCGTGCGCGAGCTCCGGCCACCAGGAGAGGCAAACGCGTGCGGCATGATGATCGGCCGTGCTCCTTCGCCTGGCCTACCTCACCATCCCGAACACTTTCGCCGCACTGCGGTTGCTGCCCATGAGCGATCGGGACAAGGACGTCGAGATCCTCGCCCTGCGTCACCAGATCACCGTCCTTGAACGCCAACTCGGCGCCGACACCAGAGTCAGATTCGCCCCCGAGGACCGAGCCTTTCTCGCCGCCCTCCTGACCTCGCTGCCCCGCGAGGTCCTGCGCCGACTGCGGCTCCTCCTCCGACCGGACACAGTCCAGCGCTGGCACCGCGATCTGATGAAATGGCGTCACGCCCCTACCTGCCGGCCGAAGCGGCACGGGCGCCCGCCCACCGTCCACTCCATCCGCGCCCTCATCCTGCGCCTGGTTAGAGAGAACCTCGGCTGGGGATATCGGCGGGTCCACGGTGAGCTCACCACGCTCGGCATCAAGGTCGAACCCTCCACCGTCTAGGAGATCCTCAAGCAGGAATGCCTCGATCCAGCACCCGAACAGACATCCACCACCTGGGCCGACTTCCTACGCTCCCAAGCCAACGCCCTACTGGCCTGCGACTTCACCGAAACCGTCACCCTGAACGGACAACGCCAGTACATCCTGGCCATCATCGAGCATGCCACCAGGCGCATCCACGTGCTGGGCACGACCACTCACCCGACCGCGAGTTGGGTCATCCAGGCGACCAAGAACCTCGTGATGGATCTGCACGACGCCGGCTGTCAATCTCGCTATCTGATCCGAGATCGGGATGGGAAGTTCCCGCCGCTCATGGATGAGATCCTCACCGACGCAGGCATCCAGACAGTGCACACCGGTCTCCGGATACCTCGAATGAACTCGATCATGGAACGATGGGTGCAGTCCTGCCGCCGCGAACTCCTCGACCGCTACCTCGTATGGAACGAACACCACCTGCGGCACGCCTTGCGCGAGTACGAACACTTCTACAACCAGCACCGAGCCCATCAAGCCCTTGACCAAACTGCTCCACTGCGCTCCGCCCCGGGCTCAATCACCTATCCAGCCCTAATCGTCAACCGCAGCGTAAGCCGACGAGACTGGCTCGGCGGAGTCCTCCACGAGTAGGCACATGCCGCTTGAACTGCACGGATGGAATTTTCGGCAGGCGCAGAGCCCGCCGCAGACTCTGACGCAGCGGGGAGGCAGGTTCCCTCCCGACGAGCCGGACGACGGTCACCCGGTCAGCGAGTGAAGGTCAGGGCCTTGGCGCCGAAGGTCCATTCAGCGGCGTCGCCCAGGCTGGTGGCCACGCCCTGGCCGGTGACGATCTCCGTGACCTGCTTCGGGCTGGCCCCGGCGAGGTCCTTCATGGTCTGGATGCCCCCGCTCAGCAACGCCGTACGCGCCGCCACCGGAATCGTAGCGAACCGGTCGATCGGTGCGTCCCCCACCGTTTTGACGTCCACGTCCAGCCCGAAGGCGTTGGTGATGGCGGTGATGCCGGAGTCGCTGGTCCGCAGGGCCGCGGCCTCGCGCTGGGCCAGGTCGCCCATCAGCGTGTCGAGACTCTCGTAGTTGGCCTCCGGCAGGATTCCCACCAGGTCGCGCACGAGCGTCCCGTCCACGGCGGACTCGCGCCCGAAGGCCCGGACGAGTTCCTCCTTCTTCACGTTCCTGGGGAACCTCTTGCGCACTTCGGGGTTCTCCTCGATGAAGCGCGCCATCTTGGCGGTGCGCTGGATGCGGGCGTCGGCGCCGGGGAACACGTTGATCTCCTTGATCGCGGGCACCATCACCAGGCCCTGGCTGGTGTTGAACACCTGCACGTACTTGTCGAGGAACTTCATCGTGTCCACGTACTCGAACTGCAGGTCCGGGCGGATCGGCCCGATCGTCTGAGGCGCGCCGGGGGTCCTGGCGGTGCCGAGGGCCTCGTAGACGTCGGCGTTGAGGCGGTTCAGCTCGGCGCGGATCTCGTCGAGCAGAGCCCGGAGCTCGTGCCGCAACTCGGTCAGGCAGGCGAACTGCTTGACCTGGTCGGCGGCCAGGGCATCGAGGTCGTCCTCGATGTGGTGGAAGCGCCGGTTGAAACCCTCCTCGCTGACGGTCTCCTCGGCCTGCACCACGCTCTCGCCGTCCACCCAGTCGGCGTGCTGGAGGCTGCGCGCGAACGTGGGCTTGCAGGCGGGGGCATCGGAGGCGAACGGGGTCACGTACGCGAAGGTCCGCTTGGCCCGGCCGACGTTATGGTAGATCCAGGCACCCACGAGGGTGGCGGCCTCCGCCTTGGACACGCCGGTCTTGGTGATGCGGGCGTAGACCTCCTCTACGGACATGCCCTGCAGCGACAAGTCGGCATTGGTCATGACATGTCTCCCTAGGAGTCGAAGGTAGCGGCGGCCTCGCCACGCTGGCGGCGGCGCCGGAAGAGCCGGAACGTGCGGGCGAGCGCCGGGTCGAGGGGCTCCGCGTCGCCGTCGCCATCGAGGTCCACATGGCGGCGGCGCAAGGCGTATGTGTTCACCTCGACGCCGGCCGGGTGACAGTGCTCCAGCAGGTTCATCGTGAACTCGTACTGGAGCAGGCTCATCACCGCGTGGTCTGGCAGGTCCACCCGGTGTTCGTAGGGATCGGTACGGCCGCGGCGCGCGTATCCGAGTGTCACCAACGCGAACACCCCGGGCACGCGGGCCGCCCGCAGCCGGGTTCTGGCGCCGACCACGCCGATCCGGCCGGTGTCGGAGACGGGCAGGCGCCTGCCGAGCGGCACCACGTACCAGCGGAACCCGGTGGAGCGGCGCGGCGCGAGGTTGACGTCGGCCCCCGGCAGCCCGACGACGCCCAGGACGAGCAGCACGTTCGAGGGGGTCACCAGCGGCAACATGGAGGCGATCCCAGCCGTTTCGAGCACGGCGGCCAGCGTGCGCAGCGTGTCAGCGGCGGCCGGGTCGCCGGTCGTGATCCGGGCCGCGAACGCGGGGTCGAGGCGCACCGTGGCCACCAGCTCGGCCGGCAGGCGCGCGAGCCGCTCCACGGCCGGCCGTCCAGGAGCCCGCGCCGGCCGG
>NZ_JBSFTC010000489.1:0-5808 GCF_053590415.1 Nonomuraea sp. NPDC003201 | reverse complement strand
GCGCCCGCCGCAGCCCTCCGCTCCCCCGGCGCCGGTGGCCGGGCAGCGCGAGTGGCGGCTGCCGACGGGCTCGGAGCTGGCGTACATACGGTTCGCGCCGAAGCGGGTCACGCGCCCCGACCCCGTGGTGTTCCTGCACGGCGGGCCCGGCGTGGCCGACCTGGCGGCGTCCTCGGCCTTCTTCAGGAAGCTGACGGCGGACGGCTACCAGGTGTACGTCTACGACCAGCTCGGGGCCGGGCGCTCGGCCCGGCTGCGGGACCCGCGCGAGTACGGCCTGACGCGCGACGTGGAGGACCTGGAGGCCATCCGGCAGACCGTGGGCGCGGACCGGCTGAACCTCATCGCCCACGACTACGGCGCGCAGCTCGCCACCGCCTACCTGGCCGCGCACCCCGACCGGGTGGCGAAGGCCGTCCTGGCCTCCCCCACCGGGCTGCCTCCGGCGCGGAAGCCGGACGGCGAGGTCGAGCTGGCGGCGATGTTCGGGCCGGACGGCTCGCCGGATCCGCGCCTGCTCGCCGTCTCCACGCTGCTGCGGGTGGACCCGCAGGCCGCGCACGCCTTCGCGGGTGACCGGGAGCTGGACGCCTACCTCGGCCTCGTCCGGCAGGGGGCGCCGCACCCGTGCCCGGCCGCCGCCGCGACCGGCTCCGGGGGTTACGTCGGCCTGACCGGGCGGACGGCGCCTTCCTCGCTCCCGTTGAGCCTGTCCGAGGCGAAGGCCCCGGTGCTGATCGTCAAGAGCCGGTGTGACGAGGAGGGCTGGCCGTCGGCCATGGCCTACCGGCGGGCGCTGCCGTCGGCCACGCTCGCCTACCTCGACGACGAGGACTCCACGGACGCCTATGCGAGCGAGCCGTACCTCGGGGTCCTGCGGGCGTTCCTGTCCGGGCGTCCGGTGAAGGCGTACGAGGGAGAGCGCCCGCCGCCCGGCTACCGCGGCCCGAGCTGACCGCCGCGCCGGGCGGCGACGGTCAGCCGGGTGAGCAGGCCCGTGAGCAGCAGGGCGGGGTCAGCGGGAGGCAGGGCGGCGATCGGGGTCGCAGCCGCCCGCCTTGGTGCCCGCGACCTTCCACTCAGCCCCGGGGAACGGGCTCATGAAGTGGGTCAGCAGGTCCACCGCGTAGTCCGGCACCTGGCCTCCCGGATCCAGCAGCGACACCATCTGGGGCCCGTCGGCGCCACGCAGCGTGATGGAGCTGGACCCGTTCCCGGCCGCGAAGCCGGGCTTGGCGTCCACCGTCACGCACGCCAGGCTGATCCCCGCCGCCTTGATCTCCTGCTTGGCCCCGATCCGCCGCATCCGCTGGTCGTAGCGGCGCAGCGCGAGCGAGTCGGTGGGGGCCAGCCGCACCGAGTCGCGGAAGACGTCGCTGCCGACCTCCCTGCTCAGCCGCACGTCCAGGGAGACCTCGGGCCGCAGGTCCACCCCCTTGGCGGCCAGCTTGAGCTGGCCGTAGTCGCCCTCGAAGCCGGGCGCGACGTACCCGAGGGCCGGGGGCGCCTTCAGCCCGAACGGGACCTTGCCGGGCCGGATGCGCAGCCACGACACGCGCCGCGCGTCCAGCGACAGGTCCTTGACCGCGCTCGCCTGCAGCCCGAACTTCCCGCCGACGTTGTAGGTCAGGAAGCCCGTCGTGTACGGGACCTCCTTGCTCACGGAGATCTGCTGCGGCGCGACCGCGTCCACCCGCAGCCCCGCGTGCAGCGACAGGCGGCCCGTGGGGACGGGGCGGGAGACGAGGTCGAGCGACTGGTCGGGGTTCATGCGGATCGTGGTGTCTGCGGCCAGGTCCTTGACCGCGAACGACACGTCCCCGAGCCTGCCCTGCGGGTCCACGAGGCCGCCCTCCACGCCGAGGTAGCCGTCGAGGGTGCTGACGTTCGACTTGTAGGTGAGCGCCGGCACGCTCAGCCCGGCGGCCGAGGCGTCGGCGTCCACCCCGAACGAGGCCGGCACGTCCGCGAAGCGCAGCTCGCCGGTGCCCTTCCCGGCCAGGGTGACCTTGGCGTCCAGGCGCTTGACGGCCGCGGAGTTGTTCACGCGGATGCGGGTCTGGGCGCCGTACGTGCCCTGGACCGACACCGAGGCCGGCACGGGGTCGATCGACACGTGCCCGCGCAGGTCACCGGCCTCGGCCTGCACGTCGAGCGCGCCGAGCGTGGCGGCGGGCTCGATGCGGTACGCGGCCTGCACGGCGTTGCCCTGCGCCACGCCGAACGGCCCCAGCGACATGCTGGTGATCCGGGAGGGCAGCCCGGTCAGAGTGGCCCTGGCCTTGACGGGCACGGGTGACAGGACGCTGCTGGCGAGATAGACGCCGAGGCTCTTGCGCCGCGGGCTGAACCCCGAGAACGCGAACGTCTTACCCGTCATGTCCACGGTCACCTGGTCCGGCAGCCCGCTCACGTCCAGGTATCCCTGCAGGCCGAAGCAGCCCCGATCCGGCGTGCAGAACGGCCCCTGGGAGCAGCCCGCGGATCCGGCCGCGCAGCCGCCGTCCACCAGGGACACGCCGCCGGGCACGGCGGGCGCGGCCCGCATGCGGTCGAGCGCCCCGGCCTTGCCGAGCCAGGCGCGGGCGCGCACGTCCAGGCGCGAGCCGGCGTAGGTGAGCTTGCCCCCGTCGGAGGTGACCGACAGGCGGCCGGGCACGGGCCCGAGCGTGCCGATCAGGCCGAAGCGGGCGTCACCCTGCGTGACGTCGGCGTCCACGGCCAGCCTCTGCCGGGCCGAGCGGAAGTCCGCGCTGAACCCCTGCGCCGCCGGGGTGAACCCGACCTGCTTGAGCCCCTTGACCAGCACGCTGGCGTCCAGGTCGCCGGTCGCCTGGCTGTAGTGGGCCGACAGGTGCGGCCCGGTGGGGGCCTTGGCCCCGTCGTGGTTGGTGAACGCCACCTCCGCCGACCCGACCGGCCCGGACAGCCCACGGAAGCGGTACGAGGCCGGGTCCCACGAGGCGTCGAAGCGGGCCGGCACGCCGCTCACCTCGGCGGCGGCCCTGGCGTACCGGTCGCCGAGCTTGACCCTGGCCAGGGCCGAGACCTTGGCCACCGGCGCGTCCGCGGTCCAGGTGAGGGTCCGGGCGCCCGTGTCGGCGACCAGCTCGACGCTCTTGCGCACACCCTCGACGGTCGCCTCCAGGTCCTCCCCGGACGGCGAGGTCACGTGCGCTTTATTGGCATAAATCTTGATCTGGTCAATCTTGGCGGACGTGGCGACCTTGACGGTCGAGCGCTCGCCCAGCTCCCACGACGCCTTGACGTCGTCGCGCACACCCAGAACGGTGCCGTCGACGGTGGGGCCCTTCTCGAGGTTCGCATAGGCGGCGCGGATGCTGCGGATCACGCCGCTGGCCTGGTATTCGGCCTTCCGGCTCGCGGGGTCGAGGGTGACGTCCACGGTGGCGGGCGTGTTGGAGATCTCCAGGCGGGCCACGTGGGTGCCGTCGATGCTGGCCGCCCCCACGAACGAGCGCCCGCTGGAGCCCACCTCCAGGTGGGCGTGCGGCACGGCCCCGTACGTGACGTCGAACCCGGACAGCCCCGACAGCAGCCCCGACACCCCGACCGCGTCACCCTTCTTGATCATGGTGACGTGGCCGCCGCGCGGGCTGGAGATGGCGCCCTCGTTGCGCTGGAGCACCACGGAGAACCGGCCGATGGGCGAGCTGGTCGTGTGCGTGACGCGGTGCTCGGCCAGGTCGTTGACCAGGCGCACCTTGGCCGGCAGGTCGCTCAGCTCGGTCTTGAGCACGGTCTTGTCCGCGGCCCGGTCGAAGAAGAGCAGGGAGGCCGCCCCGGCCCGGCCCTTGGCGGACTCGACGGTCAGGGTCTGCTTGCCGTCCGCGGCCGCGTACTTGGCGGTCAGGGTCGGCGGCACCTTCCTGACCTGGGCGCTCAGCACCCTGGCCAGCTTGCCGTCACGGTAGGTGAAGCTGTGCAGCCGGGCGCGGGCGATCGAGGACGGGCTGGTGAAGCGGACCTCGCCGTCCGACAGCCGCACCGCGGCGCGGGCGGGCATGCGGTCGAGCACGGCCTGGGTGAACTGGCGGCCGTTCACCGCCAGCGCCTCCAGCTTGGCGGGCGCGGAGGCGTGGACGTCCAGGGAGGGCGAGTCGAGCGCGGCGGTCACGCTGAGCTTCTCGGTGGCGGGCGTCTGGCGCAGGCTCACCACGCTGCGGCCGGTCAGCCCCGCGACCAGGGCCGCGGACTTCCCGGGGTCGGTACGCTTCACGCTGGCCTTGACCCGCTTGCCCGTCAGGTCGACGCCGAACGTCCCCCAGTCGAAGGCCGACAGCGACGCGCCGTGCCGCAGGCCGTCGAACCCGACCGACACCTTGCCGTCGTACTCGGCCCAGACCAGCGCCTTGACCTGCCCCTGCGACAGCCGCTTGACCGCGAACCCCAGCCCGGCCGCCCCCTCCATGGGGTTGGCCGTGGGCACGAGGTCGGCGGCCAGGTCGGGCCTGCCGTCGCCGGTGACGTCGGCGACCGCCGGCGTGGCGACCGGCTGCGAGATCGAGCAGGAGACCGGCACGGCCTCGCTCTGGACGCAGAGCCGGTACGTCAGCCCCGGCACCACCTTGCCCAGCCCGCCCAGCCCGTCGAACGCCTTGAGGATCGGCGCCAGCGGCTTGATCAGCGTCAGCGGCTCGGCGTCCGCCGTGTCGGGCAGCACACTCCGGACGTCGGGCGCCTGCCTGCCGAAACCCTGTTCCTCCTGGACGGAGGCGGCCTCGGAAGTGACCTCGTCGATGAGCCCCGGCCCGGCGGGCGTGGTCACCTCGGGCTCGCCGGGCCCCACCCGCCCGGTTCCCGCGGGCCTGACGGCGAGCGAGGGCCGGGTCGGAACGCTGACCGCGGCGGCCGGCGGCTCCTGCACGGCGGGCACGGGCTGGACCCTCACCTGGGTGTGGCCCAGCGTCTGGGCCTGGGCACTCGGTGGCAGGGCCACCAGGACTGTGGCGCTTGCGATGGACGTCGAAGCGAGCACGCGCAGAAGGGCGTGCGGCATGAAACGTTCTCCCCCGGACCGGTCTAATTCATCCCATCAGAAACATAGGTCACGATGCGACCACATCTCCTCACAGGTAGTCAAACCCGCCTGGACATGGGACCCCAATTTTCGGGATCACTGTGAAGCGGTTGAGTCTCCATCTAGGGGAGGCGGAAAGGTGGAGACATGGCGCTCTACTCCATCGGTGACCTGGCCCGGCGCACCGGGCTGACGGTCAAGACCATCCGGTTCTACTCCGATCGGGGGATCGTGCCGCCTACCGACCGCAGCCCCACCGGCTACCGCCTTTACGACCTCGACGCCGTCGCACGCCTGGAGCTCGTACGGACGCTGCGCGACCTCGGAGTGGACCTGCCCACGATCCGGCGGGTCGTGGCACGCGAGGTCTCGCTCCCCGAGGTCGCCGCGGCGCACGCCGAAGCGCTGGCCGTGGAGATCCGCACGCTCCGGCTGCGGCGCGCGGTGCTCACGGCGGTGGCCAGGCGCGGCTCCAGCCCCGAGGAAATGGATCTCATGCACAAACTGGCAAGACTCTCCGAGGACGAACGCCGCCGCCTCGTCGACGACTTCCTGGAGGCCGCCTTCGACGGCCTGGACACCGTTCCGGGGTTCGCCGGGATCATGCGCTCGATGACGCCCGAGCTGCCCGACGACCCCTCGCCCGAGCAGGTCGAGGCCTGGGTGGAGCTGGCCGAGCTCGCGCAGGACCCGGACTTCCGGGCCGCCGTCCGGCGCACGGTCGCCCGGCACGCGGCCGAACGCGGCGAGGTCGACGCGCCCCCGCG
>NZ_JBSFTC010000488.1:0-5826 GCF_053590415.1 Nonomuraea sp. NPDC003201 | reverse complement strand
CCCGGCCGACGCGCTCGGCCGGGCGACGCGCTCGGCCGGGCTGCGCGCTCGGCCGGGCTGCGCGACAGGTACGCCTGGCGCAGCGCGATCCGCTCGACCGGGAAGAGCAGGAGCACGGCGAGCACCAGCGTGACCCCGGCGTACAGCCAGTCTCGCGGCCGAGGGGGATGGCGCGTGGCTCGTTCATTACGCAACCACGATTGGCGCCGAATGTGCGCGTTGCCCGCCGAATGTCACCGTTTCTCGACAGCGGCCACCGTCGGCGCGACCATGACACAACCATGACACGGCGCGTACGAGGCGGCCCGCGAGCATGGCACAACAGGTCATGTTTTCTGGATTTTATTTTCTGGAAAATCAAAAATGGTAGGCTGCCGCCGTGACTCCGGATGCCAGTGTGGTAACGCCTTGTAAGCACTGTGGGTCGCCGATCGAGCAGCGGCGGGGGAGGGGGCGGCCCAAGGCGTACTGCCCTGAGAAGGACTGCCAGGCGGCGGCCAAGCGGGAGCGGGAGTTGCGGCGGGCCACGCCAGGGCTGGAGGGGGCGCTGGCCAGGGCCGAGCAGTTGTACGACCGGATGGAGAGCGGGCTGACCGCCGCCATCGAGCCGCTGGCGCGGGCGCTGGCTGCGGAGCTGAGTCCGGCGGGGGTCGAGGCGAAGCTGAGCGCGATGCAGGCCGAGGCGCACACGCGCGTCGCGATCGCGCGTACTGAGCGGGAGCAGGCGTTCGAGCAGGTACGGCTGGCGCGCGAGGCTGCCGAACACGCCCGCAGGCAGACGGCCGAGATGCGGGTACGGCTCGAAGAGGCGCAGGCCGAGCGCGAGACGGCATTGGGTGATGCCGAGCGGGCGCGGGAGCAGGCACTGGCCGCGTTGCGGGAGGCTGCGAGCACCGAACGACAGGCGCTGCAGACGGCCGAGGAAGCGAAGCAGCGCGCGAAGACGGCCGAGCGGCGGGCCGAGGAGGCGCTGCATCGGGGCGAGCTGACGGAGCAGGCCAGGGACCAGGTCGTTCATGAGCTGGCCGAGCGGGCGGAGCTGGCCGAGCGGCGTACGGCTGAAGTCATGGAGCAGGCTGAGCAGCGCACCGCCGAGGCGCGGGCGCAGGTCGTACAGGCTCAGGAGGAGGCCGAGCGGGCACGGGAGGAACGCGACCGGGCCCGGGACGAGACGGCGGCGGCGGTGCGGGAGCGTGAACAGGCCGAACGGAAGCTGATCGAGGCGCAGGCCCGCGCGGAGGCGGCGGCACAGGAGCGGGACCGGACGGTGGAGCGGGCCGTCACGGCCGAACGGGCGGCGGCGGAGGCCGAGCGGGATCGGGCCGTGGCCCTCAAGGAAGCCGAACGGGACCGGGCCATGACACTCAAAGAAGCCGAACGCGATCGGGCCATGGCACTCAAGGAGGCCGAGCGGGATCGGGCGGCGGCGCTCAAGGACGCCTCGCAGGCGGCGGCCGAGGTGGAGCGGCTGGAGGGGAAGGTGGCGGAGGCTGCCGCATCGCTGACCCGGGAGCGGAAGCTGGCCTCCCGGGAGAAGTCCCGGGCTGATGCCGCGGCGAAGGAGCGCGACGGGTTACTGGCGGAGCTGAGACTGGAGCGGATGCGGCTCGAGGATCTGCGGGCCGAGTTGGAGGCGGCACGGGCGGAGGCCGCGCAGCTGCGGGAACGGGCGGTGGCCGCGGAACTTCGCTCGTCCTAGGTGTACTGACCACAGAGGTTGAGTACGCAGTGACACGATCTTCGGAGTTGTTGAAATGAGGGAGGGCCTGCGGGTTCGGTGTGGATTGCGACATCTACGCCGAGCTTCCCGGAGGCCCTCGTGTCCCACCGTAACGCCCCACTGAGTGAGACAGGCCGGCTTCGGCTGGCCCGCTGTGTCGTCGTAGACGGCTGGCCCCTGCGCCGTGCCGCCGAACGCTTCCAGGTGGCGGTGAACACGGCCAAGCGGTGGGCCGAGCGACCGAACTCCAGGCCCAGGCCGACGCGAAGAACTTGAGCGCCTGGGATATCAACGTCGACTCCACCGTCTGCCGCGCCCACCAGCATGCCGCCGGAGCGCGGAAAAGGGGGACCTGCAAAAAGAGCCGCCCGGCGGCATCGTTGTCGAGCCGGACGACCACGGTCTCGGACGCTCGCGCGGCGGCTTGACAACCAAACTGCACCTAGCCGTCGAACAGGGCCAAAGCTTATGTCGATCGTCATCACGGCCGGACAGCGCGAGGACTCCCCGCAATTCGAGCCCGTACTTCAAGCGATCTGCGTGCCCCGCATCGGGCCGGGCAGGCCCCGCACGCGGCCCGACCGAGTGCGGGCGGACAAGGCGTACGCCTCCCGCAAGAATCGCGCCTACCTGCGCCGACGCGGGATTCGCTGCACGATCCCGGACAAGGCCGACCAGGCCCGCAACCGCAAGAAGCCCGGCTCCCGCGGTGGTCGGCCGCCGAAGTTCGACAAGACCGACTACCGCGAGCGCCACGCAGTCGAATGCGGGATCAACCGGCTCAAGAGACACCGAGCGGTGGCCACCCGCTACGAGAAACTTGCCGTCCGCTACGAGGCCACTGTTCTCGTCGCAGCCATCAATGAGTGGCTGTGACCAGCGCACGCGGTGCACGCCCGAAAGGAGCCCCGCGAGCATGGGCCCGCCGTCACTCCCCGGCTGCTTCGAGGAAGATCTGCGCCAGTTCGCGCGGCTGGGAGAACATCGGCCAGTGGCCGGTGTCCATCTCGACCAGCCGCCAGTGCTTGCTGGTCAGCAGCTTGGTCACGTCGTCGCTGGGCTCGGCTCCGGCGAGCAGGCATTGGATGTACGTCGCCGGGAGTTCGTCAAGTGGCCGTGCCAGCACGGCGGGTTCGGTCAGTGTGGCGCCCGGGTGCGGCGTCGAGCCACTCAAGATTCGTGCGATCTGCTCATCGGTGAGGCCGTGGCCGTCGTAGTGCGCTGCGGGCACGAGCGGCCAAAATCCTCCGTTCTCGGCGATCGATGCCTTCACCATTGCCCCACCATCCGGCCAGGCGGAGACGAACGCCTCGCCATCGGCTGGAACGCTGGAATCGACGAAGACCACGTGGGCCAGCCGGTCACCGATCCGCTCCGCGGCCTGACCGACCGGGATGCCCGAGTAGCTGTGGCCCACCAGAACAACGTCGCGCAGATCCTGGCCTTCGACCTCGTCAACTATGTCCTGGACATGGGTCTGCTGCCCAGCCGGCACACCCCGTTTGTCGGCAAGACCGGACAGCGTCAACGGGTGAGCGCCCTGGCCGGCTGCGCGCAGATACGGCACCACCTCGTCCCACGCCCACGCCCCGAGCCGCGCGCCTGCAACCAGTAAGAAATTCGCCATGGCTGCACCGTAACGGAGCAGCCTGACAACCGCCCACCCTGAACACTTTCGATACGCGCCCCAAGCCGCATTTCTGAACCCCGCAGCGGCAGACCAGCGAGGTACGACGCAGGAGACCGGGGGGAAGGGCGCCGTCCGCGAAGCGGCCATGGTGACGGGGGCAATGCCTATATGCCATGGTGACGGCATGTCCGAAGATCAGACCGACACGCCGGTCCCGCTTCCCCCGCCCCTGCGCTACCTGACTGAACACGAAGATGTCCGGTTCGGGAATGCCGCCGTCCTCAGAGCCCAAGACCTTTCCGTGGATTGATTTTCGGCCAGTCAGATCGTCTATGCCGCTCTGGGCGCTATAGGCCTGTTCCCGCGGCCGGACGTTGTGGAGCTCCCCGACGAGCTCTGCCACGCGCTGAAACTGGCATGGGACACCACGAAGGACCCGGACCGCAGATGGATCGGGACTTGGACCCGGTGCAACGGTGCTCCCGGCCACGGCAGCACCGGCCACCACAACTACGAGGTAGCTGATTGGTCTGACGGTGACCCCGGTACTGTGCCCGACACCAGGACAGCCTGACGCCCTCACGGCGCGCTGCGCAGCTCAGGGCCCGGACGGCGGTCCGCCGCTTATCTTGGGTTCTTAGCCTCTTCTCGCAGGTCAGAGCGTGATGATCTTGTATGGCACGTCAGACACGGTTGGCTGGCGTTGAAGACATGTTGCATCGGTGGCGGCACCGATGTCGGCGCTGGGGGGGACTGGCTTAGTCAGCGGGTGCGGCGGCGGCGGGCGAGGTCGTGCTCGGCGGTACCGCGAGCTGGAGGTCTCCTCGCCGAGGCGGAGGTCGTGGCCGACGCCGGCCAGGTGCTGGTGGCGGGACTTGGCCTGGAGTTCGGGGGCGGTGCGGCTGGCGGCGGCGGTCAGCGCAGCTGGTGCAGCGCAGCTCGCCCAGACGCCGGTCGCGGCCGCGACCCGGACGAGGGGCGGCAGCCGCCGGGCCTGGCGCAGCCGGACGAGGTGATCGAGGGTCGGCCACGCCACGCCACGATCGACGACGTGGAGATCCGGGTGGCAGGGCTGATCTGCAAGGACGATCCCAGCGGAGTCAACGTCATGCTGAGCCGCATCGTCAGTGCGTGCCAGCCGGGTGATCGCAACCGCCGCAAGGCGCCCGGACCACTGCAAGCCGGGCTCAATCCCTGCGCAAGGCACCACCCTTAGCGTCGCAGCGTGTTCAAACGACTGGTCCTCGGCGCCGCCCTCACTGCGGCTGCGACACTGACGCTCTCCTCCGTCGGCCCCGCCTTCGCCGCTCACGCCTCGGCGGGGACGCCCGCGCCCGGTACGGTGGCGAACAAGCTGTTCCGCTCCTGGCTGGCCGCCGACCGCGCGGCCGCGGCGAAGGCGGCCACCCCCGCCGCGGTCAAGACGATCTTCACTTACGTCTACCGCGCACCCGATCGCTTCGACGGCTGCTCCAGCAACGTGTGCCGGTTCGTGCACACAAGCGTGCGCGTGCCCGGCGGGCTTGACGGCATCGCGATGGTGGTCACCGGCTCGAAGGTCAGCAAGGTCTACCTGTCGCGGCACATCACCGAGCCGCCCACCGTGGCCAAGCATCTCTTCGCCGCCTGGAAGCGCGGCGACGAGTACGGCGGCCTCGAGGTCGCCACCTCCACCACGGTGCAGAAGCTGTTCAAGGTCCCGTACGACCCGCGCGGGGCCACCCACTTCTTCCAGGGCTGCAGCAAGGAGCCGCAGGGTTACTCGTGCGCCTACTCCTATGAGGGCGGTGCGATGCTGATGCACGTACGCGGCTCCAGGAACGCCGGCTACGAGGTTCGCTCGATCTCCTACCTGGCCGACTGAGGGGAGAGCAGTCAGGGACCTGCCAGGGCGACTTCAGGCGGCCACACGCGATCGAAGACCCGCCCGGACTGGTTTCGACGATAGGCCTCCAGCGCCGCGATCTGGCGGTTAGCCTCTGCCCGGGTCGGCCAGGAACATCAGCCCGCTGGTACGGCCGGCCAGGAGGCGCGGCAGTAGCCGGGCGGTGGCGGGAGCTCAGCGCATGTATTCGAAGGCGCCCGCCTTTGGAGACGACGCGGGCGCGGCGGAACTCGGGATCGAGGTTCTCAACGTTGAGGGACAAGTTCTCCCTGCTCTGGCCGCGGCTTCGTTCCCGCAGGGTGTGGCGGGATCGGTGAACAGCGTCTCCAGCCGGGCGGCAGGGATGGCGCGGTCGCTGCGGTGGGATGGTGTGTGGCGCTGCAGGCGGCGGGGGGGATTGGTGGCCGGCAGCTCCTGGCGCTGGGCGCATGGGGCGGAGGGCTCTCCGTCCGGGTGCGGGTCGCCGTAGTCGTGTCGGCGGTGTCGTCGAGGTCCAGCAGCCCGGTCAGCCGGGCGGCGGCCATCACGAGCTCGGGGCCGGCCCGCGACCCGGAGGTCCGCAAGGCCCTCACGCGGGCGCTCAACCTCCAG